>JAEXGP010000172.1 GCA_023450775.1 Actinomycetes bacterium
CGAAGCGACCGGCCGGGCGACGCTGCGCCCGGCCGGTCGGAGTTCGGACTGCTCGTGATCAGGCTGCTCGTGATCAGGCCGGGACCGGAACGGTGCCGGGTCGGGTCACGACGGCGTCGCGGAGGTCGGCCTCGGTGAACGGGCCGAGCGCACCCTCGCCGGTGGCCCAGCGGTAGAGCGCCACGCCGAAGACGTTGCGGCAGGTGGCCGCCTTCACCGCGCCGACGACGATGAGCGCCACGCCGACGACCGCCAGCACGGCACCGACCGCGATCACCGGACCGCCGACCGCCAGGCACAGCACCAGGCCGCCGGCCAGGAGCACGATGCCGGGGAGCGAGAACATGAGCCCGAAGCGGGCACCGATCCGCACGTTGCCGAACACGGACTCACCCCACGTCGAGCGGATGATGCCGGCCGACCGCTTGATCGCCGTCACCGCACCCACGTGCTCGAGCACGATCACGGGCAGGACCAGGGTCGTCACGACCATCCACACCGCCGCGACGATGCCGGCCAGCAGCGACCGGACGATCGAGGCGATGACGCCGCTGTCCCCGTCGCCCTGGATCAGCGAGACCAGCGCGCCGACCGCGGAGGAGATCGCCGACCACGCGGCCAGGGTGCCCAGGTGCTGCTTGGCAGCGGCGCGTGCGGCCTGCTCGTCGAGCGGCCGACCGTGCAGCACGTCGTCGGTGGCGCTCACCAGGCCGGCGAGCTGCAGGTTGGCGGCCGTGAGCCCGGCCACGACGGCCAGGCAGAGGACGACGGCACCGAGCGCGATCAGGACCACGCCCATGGCGCCCCCGTCGCTCATGGCGCCGGCGATGACGAGCCCCAGCCCCGCAGCGGCGCCGATGCCGCCGACGATGGCGCCGTGGACGGCGGCACGGATCGTCCACCGGTACATGCCGGGGTTGTCCTTCACCAGTCCGTAGCTCGTGGCGGTGAGCTGCCTGCTGTTGCCCCAACGGCTCATGGCGCGTCCTTCCGGTCGTGCGTCGTGCACCCGTGGACGGGCGCCTCCACGTTCACATCGGCCGTCGGAGGCGAGCGGTGAGCTTTTGGGCCGGCACCACCTACCGGCTCCGGGTGACCGTCCCGGTGGGTCGCGGACCTCAGGGGCGAGCCGGTGCGCCGGCGACCCGGCACGCGCCCGACCCGGCGCAGCGCTGCGGAGGGACCGCGGTGAACCAGCAGCCGACGTCCGCGAGCCCGTGCCAGCCGCAGCGCGCGACGACACCCGCCCAGTGGCGGAGGTGGGCGAGACGCACCCGGCGTCGCCAGCTGCGGTCATCGACGAGCTGGCGGACGACGTCGTCGAACGGCGCGTCCGCGGTCGGCGTCCGACCCGTCGAGGTGGTCGCTGACCGGTCCTGACCGCTCCGTCGCTCCATGTCGCGTCCCCTCACGCGCTCACCCCCTCCCCGCCGGACGAGGTTAGGAGCTGCTGAGACGGATGTCACGGCTCGGTGAGGAATCGCTCACTCGACGGTCCGGGGTCCCGGGCGGCGGCCGCTCCCGGAGCGACGATCTCATCGACCAGGCCCCACTCCAGCGCCGTGGCGGCGTCGAGCCGCTCGCCGGTCAGCGCGAGCCGGCACGTGCGGTGCCGGCCGACCCGGCGGGTCAGCGAGACCGTGCCGCCGGCGCCGGGGATGAGGCCCATGGCGACCTCGGGCAGGCCGATGCTGACGTCGGGCCCGGCGCGGACGTGACCGGCGAACGCAGCGAGCTCGATGCCGGATCCCATGCACGCGCCGTGGATGAGGGCCTCCACGCGACCGGCGACCGAGTGCAGCAGCCGACCCAGGCTCCGCTCCTGCCGGACGAGATGGGCGACGGCCGGATCGTCGTACGTGCCGAACTCGTCCAGGTCGCCGCCGCTGCAGAACGACGGCCCGGCCCCGTCGAGCACGATCCGCCGGATCGACGGGTCGACCGTGGCGAGCACCAGCTGCTCGGCCAGCGCGTCGCGCATGGCCGCGTCGAGCGCGTTGCGACGTTCCGGCCGGTGCAGCGTCAGGTGCAGCACGTCGTCACGGCGTTCGACGAGCACCGGCCGCTCGGTTCCGGGCACCGGTCGGACCGGCCGCGAGCGGCGCCACTCCCGGAACTCCGTACCGGCCTGCAGCACGCCGTAGCAGGAGGACTCGGCCAGGAGCCCTGCGTCGACCGACGACCCGTCGGCCACGCGCAGGAGCCCGACGAGCGCGGACGACGCGACCGGGTTCCGGTCCACCGTGGCGGCCACGGCGTCGACGGCCGCCGGGTCGATGACGAGGTCGCACCACGCCGGCGCCGCCGCACCGCAGGTCGAGGTGCCGACCACCACCGCCGGCAGGCCGTGGGGTGGCCCGGGCCCGTCGTCACCGGTCAGGTCCACCGCGTCGAGGTCGACCACCAGCACACCCGACGGGTCGTCACCCCACGGCAGGGCGGTCCCGGGGTCCGCGACCAGGCGCCGCAGCTCGTCGAGCTCGATCTCCACCGCTCGCACCGCCACGCTCGCTCCGCACGTCGTCACCGGATCGCCGCACCGACGAACGGTCCGACGGGGCAACAATGGTCCCACGATGGCGGCCCTCCCAGCACACGGCGAGCTCCCAGATGCTGTGCTGCCCGGCGACGGTGCG
>JAEXGP010000219.1 GCA_023450775.1 Actinomycetes bacterium
GGCCCAGCCGGCCGCGCAGATGCCCCGGCGCGACCCCGCCCTCAACGAGCTGCGCCACCGCGTCCACCAGCAGCTGATTGACGAGCTCGGCCCGATCCTCTTCGACCGTCGTCTGTCGGAGCAGGACCTCCGCCGCCGTGTCCACGAGCAGCTCCACGCCGCGATCGCCGCCGAGCGCGTCCCGCTGTCCGCCGCCGACAAGGCGCAGCTCATCCAGGACGTCAGCGACGACATCCTCGGCTACGGCCCGATCGACAAGCTCCTCCGCGACGAGGACGTCACCGAGGTCATGGTCAACGGCCCGGACATGGTCTTCGTCGAGCGCAGCGGCAAGCTGACCCGCGACGAGTCCATCCGCTTCATCGACTCCGACCACGTGCGTCGCGTCATCGACAAGATCGTCTCCGAGGTCGGTCGCCGCATCGACGAGTCGACCCCGATGGTGGACGCCCGACTGCCCGACGGCTCCCGCGTCAACGCGGTGATCTCGCCGCTGTCGATCGGCGGTCCGTTCCTCACGATCCGGAAGTTCGCCACCGACCCGCTGCAGATCGACGACCTGATCCGGTTCGGCTCGGTCAACGCCCAGGCCGCCCGCTTCCTGCAGGCCTGCATCGTCGGCAAGCTCAACGTGATCGTCGCCGGCGGTACCGGCACCGGTAAGACGACGATGCTCAACGTGCTCTCGTCGTTCATCCCGGAGGACGAGCGCATCATCACCGTCGAGGACGCGAAGGAGCTCCAGCTCCACCAGGAGCACGTGCTCTGCATGGAGTCCCGCCCGCCCAACGTGGAGGGTCGCGGCGAGGTCACGATCCGCGACCTCGTCAAGAACTGCCTGCGCATGCGCCCCGACCGCATCGTGGTCGGCGAGTGTCGTTCCGGGGAGGCGCTGGACATGCTCCAGGCCATGAACACGGGCCATGACGGCTCGCTCACCACGGTCCACGCCAACAGCCCCCGTGACACGCTGGCCCGTCTGGAGACGCTGGTCCTCATGGCCGGCTTCGACCTGCCGGTGCGGGCCATCCGTGAGCAGATGGCGTCCGCCATCGACGTCATCGTCCAGCTGTCCCGCCTGCGGGACGGCACCCGCCGCGTCACCCACATCACCGAGGTCCAGGGCATGGAGGGCGACGTGATCACCCTCCAGGACGTCTTCCTGTTCGACTTCGGTGCCGGCGTCGACGAGAACGGTCGCTACCGCGGTCAGCTGCAGGCGACGGGCGTCCGCCCGAAGTTCGCCGAGAAGCTCGCCGACCAGGGCATCCGCCTGGGCCCGGAGGTCTTCTCCCGGGACGGCGGTCGCAAGGCGGTGACAGGACGGTGAGGACCCGAGCGAACCGCCGCAAGGGCATCGCGCTCCTCGTCGGCCTCGCCGCCGCGGCGTGCCTGCTCGGCACGATCGGCGTCGTCGCACCCGCGGGCGCGGCCGACGATCCTGCGCCGTCCCTGACCGTGCAGAGCGTCAACGCCCGGGGCGAGCAGGTCCAGGTCTTCGGCAACGTGGTCGGCGCCGAGCCCGCGGACCTCACCGCGTCGGTCCAGGGCAAGAAGGTGGACTCCACCGTCCTGGCCGGCCCCGACCTGCCGCTCGACGCCGTCGTCGTGCTCGACAACTCGGCCACGCTCGGCAACGCGACGGTCCAGCTCGCCAAGCAGGCCCTCGAGCCGCTGCTGCCCGGCAAGGGCATCACCCGCTCCCTGGGCCTCGTCACCACCGGCGGCGGCGCTGCGGTGGAGCTCGGCAGCACCACCTCGGCCGAGGAGTTCCAGGCCGCGCTCGACGAGGTCGAGCCGGTCGGCTCGTCGGTCACGTGGGACGGCCTCGTTCGCGCTGCCGACCTGCTGAGCGAGGGCGGCATCGCCCAGCGCAGCATCATCCTCTTCTCCGCCTCGGCCCCGGTCACCGGCCGGGCCACGGCCACCACCGCGCAGGGCGCGATGGCGCAGGCCGGCGCCCAGCTGAACGCCGTCGTGATGCCCCGCGGCGCGGACATCGAGGCGATCGACCACATGGTCGGCAGCCTCGGCGGCTCGATCACCCCGGCGGCCGACGAGAACGCCCTTGCCGACGCCTTCCAGACCGTCTCGACGCAGCTGCAGGGCCGCTTCCTCCTGCGCTACGCCGGCCCGGCCGGCCTGGAGGGCAGCACGCAGCTGCAGGTCTCGGCCGGCAAGCTGAGCACCACGGTCGCCTACGTGCCCGGCACGACCAAGACCGGCTCGGTCAACCTGGCCCCGCCCGTTCCGCAGAGCCAGTCGATGGTCGAGAAGATCCTCGGCAACCCGCTGGGCCTGATCGTCGTCGTGCTCATCGGCTTCGGGGCCGTGGCGCTCTTCATCTGGACGCTCCTCAACATGGTGCTGCCCGGGTCCGACTCGTTGAGCCGCCGCCTGAAGGTCTACGAGGACCCGTACGGCGACGAGGCGTCCGAGGACGAGCTGTCCGACGGTTCGCACACGACCGTGCCGATCATCCAGCGCGCCGTCGAGTTCACCGGCGACGTCGCCGAGCGGCGCGGCGTGCTGCAGAAGCTCGAGGCGGACATGGAGCGCGCCGGTCTGCCGCTCCGCGGCGCCGAGGCGCTGTTCTTCCTGGCCGCCGCCGTGGTCCTGCTCACGCTGCTGGCGTTCGCGCTCACCCGCAGCCTCCTCCTCGCGCTGATCGTCGGGGCGCTGGGCGTGTTCGTGCCGAGGGCGATCCTGAGCATCCAGGTGCGCCGCCGCTGCAAGGCGTTCGAGCGGCAGCTGCCCGACACGCTCACCCTGCTCGCCGGCACGCTGCGCGCCGGCTACTCGATCGGTCAGGGCTTCGAGGCGGTCTCCACCGAGATCGACGACCCGATGGGTCGGGAGCTGCGGCGGGTCGTGACCGAGACCCGGCTGGGCCGTCCGCTCGACGAGTCGCTCGAGGCGGTCGCCGAGCGCATGAACAGCGACGACTTCAGCTGGGCCGTCATGGCCATCCGCATCCAGCGGGAGGTCGGTGGCAACCTGGCCGAGCTCCTCGTCACCGTCGCCGACACCATGACCCAGCGCGAGCGCCTGCGCCGCGACGTGGCCACGCTCACCGCCGAGGGTCGCATGAGCGCCATCGTGCTCGGCCTGCTGCCGCCCGGCCTGGGCCTGGTGATGTGGTCGATCAACGGCGAGTACATGTCCAAGCTCCTGACCCCCGGTCTGGGCTACATCCTCCTGGGCCTGGGCGTCGTGTCGATGCTCGTCGGGTTCGCCTGGATGAAGAAGATCATCACGATCGAGGTGTGACCTGATGTCCCCGGTTGTCCTGCTCTCCGTTCTCCTGATCGCCGGCGCCGTCGGCGCGGTCGTGTGGGCCATCCTCAGCCAGCTGGACGAGCGCCAGGTGGTGCGGGAGTCGCTGCGCCAGCTCGACGGCTACGAGGTCGAGAACGAGCGCGACCAGCAGATGCTGGCGCCGCTCAAGGACCGGGCCCTGGGCCCGCTCGTCGAGGGCGTCACCGGCCTGGGCCGGCGGTTCACCCCGGTCGGCTACGTCGAGAAGGTGAAGCAGAAGCTGGTCTACGCCGGCATGCCCGACCAGTCCGCCGTCGACCGCTTCCTGGGCGTCCGCGTGGTCACGGTCGCCCTGGCCGTGCTGTCGTTCCTGCTGCTGTTCGTGTTCAACCTCCTCGGCCTGTCCGGCAACCTGCGCCTGGCGGTGCCGGGTCTGCTGGTGCTGGTGCTCGTGCTCGGCCCCGACAGCTGGCTGAACCGCAAGGTCGCCGACCGCCAGCACGAGATCCAGATCACGCTGCCGGACGTCATGGACCTGCTCGTCATCTCGGTCGAGGCCGGCCTGGGCTTCGAGCAGGCCATCGACCGGGTGGTGAACTCGGTCCCGGGCCCGCTGTCCGACGAGTTCTCCCGCATGCTCGGCGAGACGCGCGCCGGCGCCTCCCGGGCCGACGCCATGCGCGCCATGGACGACCGCTGCAACGTGCCCGAGCTCCGCTCGTTCGTCATGGCGATCATCCAGGCCGACCAGTTCGGCGTGTCGATCGGCCGGGTGCTCCGCGGGCAGGCCGACGAGATGCGCATCAAGCGTCGTCAGCTGGCCCAGGAGCGGGCCCAGAAGGCGCCGGTGAAGATGCTCATCCCGATGGTGTTCTGCATCTTCCCCGCCCTGTTCGTGGTGGTGATCGGTCCGGCCATCATGAACATCCGCGAGAGCCTCTGATGACGATCGATCACGTCGACCGGCTCGAGGTCCGGTCGACGCGGTCGACGGCTGTCGCGGAGGGCGCTGCAGCGGAGGGCGCGGGCCCGACGGCGACGACGCGGTCGTGGCCCGACGCCGGACTCGGCGTGCTGGTGGCGGGGTTCCTGGCCTTCATGGCCTCCCGCCCGCTGGCCGACAACAGCTTCCTGACGCACCTGGCGACCGGCCGCCTCATGCTCGAGGACGGCATCCCCTCGACCAACCCGTTCCTCTACACGTCGAGCGAGTTCCCGGTCCCGAGCTGGCTGTGGTCGGCGGTCCTGGCCGTGGTCGACCTCTTCGGCGGCGGCACCGGCATCCGCATCATGACCGCCGCGCTCGCCGGTGTCCTCGGCCTGCTGGTGGTCCGACTGACGAGGCCCGAGGGCCCGGCGGGCGGCGTCGCCCCTCCTCGGACGCTCCTGTCGGTCGTGCTGCCCGCCGTGTGCGTGGTGATCACGCTGATCCCGTTCGTCAACGCCCGGCCGCAGCTGCCCGGCTACCTGCTCCTGGCCCTCACCGTCCTGGTCGTCAAGGAGCGTCGTTCGCCGTGGTGGCTGGTGCCGGTCTTCGGCATCTGGGCCAACGTGCACGGGACGTGGGTGTACGGGCTCGGAGTGCTCGTGCTGGTGCTGGTGGCCCAGGCCATCGACGACCGGCGGGTGGAGCTCCGTCAGGGTCTGTGCGTCCTGTGGGCCGGCGTGGGCGTGGTGCTCGGCGGTCTGGCCCAGCCCGATCCGTTCCAGAGCGTCGTGCTCCCGATCGAGCAGTTCGGCGACGAGCGCGGCCGCCAGGCGCTGTCGACCTACGTGGAGTGGCAGCCCGCCGGCTTCGACCACCCGCTGACCTGGCTGCTCATCGCCATGGGCCTGGTCGCCGTCTACGGCGCCGTCGCCCGCCGGCGTTGGGGCGTGCTGGTGGGCGCGCTCGGCCTGGTCGCCATGGGGCTCTCCGCCGGACGCCTGCTGCCGCTCGCCGCGATCACGCTGGTGCCCTGGGTCGCCGCGGGCATCGCCGGGCTCGAGGGCTCGGATCTGCCGGCGCCGCGCATCCAGAAGGTCCTGGTCGGGCTCGGTGCCACGCTCGCCTTCGCCGGCCTGTTGTGGGCGGTCGCCACGCCGTCGTACGACCTGCAGCGCTACCCCGTGGCGGCGGTGGACTGGCTCGAGTCCCGTGGCCTGGCCGGTCAGCCCGACGTGAAGATCGCCTCGCACGACTTCGTCGGCAACTACCTGGACTGGCGCTACGAGGACCGGGCGAACACGTTCGTGGACGACCGCGGCGGCGCCGACGCGATGCTCGACTACGCGCTCCTGCTCGACCGCTCCGACGGATGGCAGGAGGCGCTCGAGCGCACCGACGCGGACGTGATCGTGTGGAGCTCGGACAAGCCGCTGGTGCGAGAGCTCGACGAGCCCGAGTGGTACCAGGCCGGCGAGTTCGGCGACTTCACGGTCGTCTGCCGGAGCTCCATCGCCGACCGCTGTCGCTGAGGTCGTCCTGCGGCCGCCGGTCCGGCGACCGCCAGTCGCGGATCCAGCTGTCCTCCGGACCCTGCAGGCCGGGCGTGTCGCCCGAGTGGGCGCGCAGTCGGGCGGACCACCAGTCGCTGTCGGTCTCGTCGGCGAGCTCGGCGACCGCCTTCTCCAGCCGGGCCGCGAACCGGCGGGCGTCCTCGCCCTCGACCGCGCGCAGCGGCGTGCCGATGTTGACGTCGACCCGCCCCGGACGCGGCGTGCTCGAGCCCTTCGGGAGGATGCGCCCGGTGCCGTCCAGGTGCACCGGCACCACGGGGACCCCGCAGCGGACCGCCAGGTAGGCGGCGCCGCCCTTGTGCGGCTGGCCCCACCCGTCGGGGCTGCGGCCGCCCTCGGGGAAGATCAGGAGCGACCAGCCGTCGTCGATGAGGCGAGCCGAGGTGTCGGCAGAGCGGCGGCTGACCTTCTTGCGCTCCATCGGGATCGCCCCGTACGCCCACGAGATCAGCGCGGCCTTCGCCTTCGTGTCGAAGAAGTGGTCGGCCGCGGCGGCCACCACCAGTTCGTCGCGCCACGGCCGCGGCAGGTGGGTCAGCAGCACCGGCGTGTCCAGGTGGCTGTGGTGGTTGGCCACGAAGATCGCGTTGCCGTCCAGGTCCTCGAGCCGGTCGAGGTTGCGCACGGTCGGTCGGGCCAGGACCGCGGTGCCGAGCCGGCCCACGGTGGCGATCGACGCACGCCGCGTGGCCCGGGCCACGGGACGGCGGGCCCAGTCGGTGTCGTAGCGGTCGCCGAGCTCGTCGGGCTCCTGGCGCGGCTCGATGCCGGGCGGCGTGGGTGCACCGGAGAACGGGAACCCCAACCGTCGGATCATCGTGCGGGGATCGACTCGCCCAGCCACCGGAATCCGAGCCATCAGCTCACGTCGGCCATGGAGAGCGGCGGGTTCTTGAAGTACGTGATCGTCGGCTGGCGGCCCACCACGTCGGACGCCATCTCGAGCGCGTCGGCCATGGTGGACGCGGGGCGGAAGCCCAGGCGGCGGACCGTCGCCGGGTCGCCGCCGACCACGATGACCCCGCCGAGGTGCTCGAGCGCGTGGCTGCCCCAGTACCACATGTAGAACGGGTGGACGCCGTGGTAGGCGTTGCTCGTCCGGTAGAGGTGGCGGTACCAGTCGTCGGTGGCGAAGCGCTCCTCGAACTGCGCCTCCATCACCTCGGGGTCCGTCGTCTCGGCCAGCACCTCCTCGAAGAAGTCGATGTAGCTCGGGTGGTGGACCGGGTGGAACTCGGGCGTGGTGGGGTGGCTCATGATGAGCACCCCGCCCTCGCGGACGAGCGGCCGACCCTTGTAGAGGTTGAAGAAGTACCCGAGCCCCAGGCACATGACCAGGATCGGGTTCATGATCGAGTTCACGTTGTAGGGGCAGATGTACGGCAGCCCCAGGGCGAGGATGTCGGTCTGGCCCTGCACCGGCACCAGCTGCTGGTCGTAGACGTGCTGGGTGGTGATCTTGTGCACGGCCTCGACCTCGCCGGCCTGCACCGACGTCATGGCGTACGGCGCCCGCCAGCCGTGCAGGATCTTGCGCCGGTTGGCGGGGGAGAGGCGGTCGAGGCCGGCCTTGGCCGCCATGAACGTGGCCCGGTCCCGGGCGTTCCACTCCCACTCGCGCTTGGCGAGCACCTGCATGGGCCCGTCGCCGTAGAGGTCGTTGTTGACCGTGGTCTCGATCTGGAAGACCTTGATGCCCGCGTCGCGGAGCACCTCGCCCTGGCGCCAGTTCCGCTTGTGCAGCTCGGAGCTGTCCTGGTCCATGAAGCTGCGCGACCGGCGCATGGTGTGGACGTTGTGGTGGTGGCGCAGCGCCTGGTACCCCGACAGGCCGGTGGCGGTCGACTTCCAGCCGCCGTCCATGGACACCAGGTTGATGTTCACGTAGACGATCAGGTCCGACTCGGCGGCGCGGGTGGAGATCTGCACCTCCTCGCCGTGCCGCGTGGTCCCGATCAGCGTCATGCCGTCGGGGTCCTCGGCGTCGTGGTTGTACAGCTGACCCCTCGGCGCGAAGGCGTCGTACACCCGGTCGCCGACCGCGTGGCGCAGCTCGGCCTCGGTCATGCGCCGGTGCAGTGCCAGCGCGGCGATCAGGTGTACGTCGGTCACACCGGCCTCGGCGGCCAGGTCGAGGACGGCCTCGATCACGCGCTGGCGGATGTCGGGACGGCGCATCTGCGGCAGCGGCAGCGAGATGTCGTCGAACGCGATCGTGAGCTTCATGTCGGGGAACAGCAGGGCCGACAGGGGCTCGGAGCCGATCGGCTCCTCGAGCGCGTGGCGGATCGCCTCGTCGGGGTGCGCCAGCCCGGGCAGGGGCTCGGGCGGGTAGATGATGCGGCTGCGATCGGCGGGCAGCTTCTCCAGCCGCAGCTGCTCGCCGTGGTGGAACAGGACGGGCGGCGTGGAGCGGTCGACGTCGAGCACCAGGCCCGGCCGCGGCGCCGGCTTGGACCGGTCGCGCAGCACGTGTGCACGTGTCGTTCGAGCGGACCGGGTCCGAGCGGAGTCGGGTCGGCGTGGTGGTTGGGGGACGGGCACGGGGTCAGGTCCTCGGGTCGAAGGCGATCTTCACGGCGCCGCGGCGGCCGGCCTCGGCGGCGTGTGCGATGGCGTCGTTGGCCCGCCGCAGCGGGTAGGTGGCGGTGACGAGGCGGCCCAGGTCCGCCCTGCGCACCAGGTCCATGGCCAGGTCGAAGGTCCGGGCGGTGGTGCCGTCGGGCAGGTGCTCGGTGCCGTACGCGTAGGCGCCGACGAGCTCGATCTCGCGCTGCCACAGCGGCGTGAGATCGGCCTTCACCACGCCCGGCATGCCGATCATGACCACGCGCCCGGTGGGGCGGGTGACCGCGAGCGCCGTGGCCAGGCTCTCCGCCGAGCCGACGCAGTCGATCGTGACGTCGGCCCCGCCCGTCAGACGGCCGAGTCCTGCGGGCGTGCCGCTGGTCCCCACGCCGATCATCTGCGTGCCGGTCACGCGGCGCACGGCGCGGGGCAGCTCGCCCGGTTCGCACACGACGGTGGCGCCGAGGTCGCGAGCGAGCTGTCGCTGGTGCGGGTGCTTGGCCCCGATGACCACCTGGCCGCCCGCGCCGGTGTCGACCGGCGTCAGGTCCTGCAGGGCGGCGAGGGTGAGCAGGCCCAACGTGCCGGCCCCGATGACGGCGACGGCGTCGCCGGGCCGGACCCCGGCGCGGAGCGCGCCGTGCACCGCGCACGCGGTCGGCTCGACCAGCACGGCCGCCTCGTCGGACATCTCGTCGGGCACGTCGTGGAGCTGGCTCGGGTGCGCCACCATCTCGGTGGACCAGCCGCCGCCGGTGTCGCAGCAGTACCCGGTCTGCAGGCCAGCCTCCAGGCAGCCGTGGTCGAGCAGCTCGCAGTTGCCGAGCCGGCCTTCCGCGCACGCCGAGCAGGTGGGGCTGATGCCACGGGTGACGCAACCGAGCACCGGTTCCAGCACCACGCGGCGACCGGTCGGGGCGCCGTCGTCGCCCAGGACGTCGGCCACGACCTCGTGTCCGGGCACGAACGGGAACGACACGATGGGCTCGAACCAGCGGGAGGACCTGCCGTCGACCGTGGCCAGGTCCGAACCGCAGATGCCGGCCAGGCGGGGCCGCAGGCGCACCCAGTCGGGTCCCGGCAGCTCGGGCGCGTCGTCGTCGACGAGCGCCAGCGGGCCGTAGCGCGCTCCGGCACCCGGTCGGATCCCGGCGGCCACCCGCGCCGCGCCGAAGCGCACGACGTCGCGCTCGAAGCGCAGCGCCTTCACGACGCCGCCCTCACAGCTCGACCCTCACGACGTGGTCGCCGTCACCGGACGAGCGGGCCAGCCGACGACGGACCTGGTCGGTGCGCTCCCGCCACGTGGGCGCCAGCGGCATGACCTTGTGCTGGAAGTCGGACCCGAAGTCCTCGACCAGCCAGCCGCGCTTGCGGGCGATGGAGGCGAGACGCGGCTCCGGGTTGACCGCCACCGGGAACCCGACCGCCTCGAGCATCGGCAGGTCCGACGACGAGTCGGCGTAGGCGACCGCCTGGCGGGGGTCGTGGCCGAGCTCGGCGCAGAGGTCGGTGAGGATGCGGGCCCGGGCCTCGGCCGTCGGCGGCACCTCGTCCAGGTGACCGGTCAGCACCTCGCGGCCGTCCTCGTCGATCCGGGTGCCGAGGCGGGCGCACACGACGTGGTCGAACAGCGGCTTCAGCGGCTCGATCACCACGTCGAGCGCACCGGTGATCAGCACGGTCGTGTGCCCGAGCTCCCGGTGGCGCCGCACGCGGCGGACGGCGTCGGGGAACGACCGGGTGAGCAGCAGGTCGCTGAAGTGCTCGAGCGCGTCCTCCCGCAGCTCGTCGAGCGGCGCGCCCTCGTAGCGGCGGTAGAAGGAGCGCAGGAAGTCGGAGCGGTCCTTGCGGTCCTGGGCCAGCAGCGACGGCGCCTCGAGCAGCGTGCGGCCGACGAAGCGCACCCGGTCCGCGGTGCCCAGACGACGAGTGGCCAGCCACGAGTACGTCGCCACCACGTTGGAGGCGATGATCGTGTTCTCCAGGTCGAAGGCGGCGAGCTGGCGCTCGGGCGCCAGCACCTGTGCCCGCAGCCGGTCGGTCCGGGCGTCGCCGGCGCGCTTGGTGGGCGACGAGCGGGCCCGGCCGTGCGCCACCACCGACGGCAGGTGCACCTCGGTGATGTAGCGGTCCCAGTCGATGACCCGCGGGTCGAGCGTGAAGCTGTCGTGGTCCTCGGGCGACAGCCGCGCGTCGAGCTCGAGCAGGTGCTCGATCCCGTAGACGGCCTCGCACTCGGTGTACGCGCCGTAGAGCTCCACGTACGACAACGCCCGCCGGGCCTGCTCGCGCTTCTCCTCGACCGTCGCGCCCCACTGCGCCGCCTTGCCGCGGAGGGGCAGCGAGGCGACGACCTTCTCGGTCCGCTCCAGGAGCGACGTGGCGCGGCGCAGCTGGCCCTCGACCCGGCCCCGGCCGGGGAACGACCAGTCGGGCACCACGATCGGCTGCCCGTTGCGGTCGTACAGCGGACGCTCGGTGAACCACTCGCGCACCCGGTCGACGAGCTGCTGGTACTTGAGCGGGTTGGCGTCGCCGGTGGCGACCTGCACGATCCCCGGATCGCGGGACGCAGCGGCGGCGATGATCGCGGCGACGACGAGGTCGACCGGGATCACGTCGATCACGCCCTCGGGCACGCCCGGGAACTCCTTCAGCAGGCCGCGGGCGTAGCTGAGGATGATCGGCTCGGCCATGCGGAACCCGCGGATCCAGCCGGGCCGCGGCTCGGCGATCGCGGACTCGATGATCGACGGGCGCACGATCGTGAGCGTGATCGGCACGTCGGACGCCGCCAGCGTCTGGCCCAGCGCCACCTCGCCCAGCGCCTTCGTGAACGCGTAGGCGTCGGGCCACCCGACCGAGGCCGCCCGGGCCCGGCCGAACGTGACCATGCGGTCGTGCACCCAGTCCCGGCGCAGGCTCTCGGTCCGCTCGGCGAGCAGCGGC
>JAEXGP010000231.1 GCA_023450775.1 Actinomycetes bacterium
GCCTTCGAGGGGTCGGACCGCCAGCTCCGCGGGATCGTCCTGGCCGCGGTCGCCGAGGGCGGTCGGGCGGCCATCGGGGTGGAGCGCTCGATGCTCGACGAGGGTGTGGACGCCCGGCGGGTGGCAGCGGTCGTCGAGTCGCTGCTGGCCGACGGCCTCGTCGTCCGCGGCGCCGACGGCGGGCTCGCCCACCCCTGAGCAGCCGGCCCGGCCCGAAACAACGACGCAGCACCGACGACCGCCGCCGACGGCCGATCGGGCCGACCGAGATTTCGGTCACAGCGGACGGCATCGGCCGGTGCCGTTCACTTACTGTTCAGGTTGTCCGGACGCGTGGCAGGGCTCGATCCGGCTGACCAGGGGGATCGTTCTGAACGTCACGTTCTACGGCGTGCGGGGTTCGACTCCGTGCTCGGACGAGCGCCTGAGCCGCTACGGCGGGAACACGGCCTGCGTGGTCATCGACCAACCGGGCCACCAGCCGATCGTGTTCGACCTCGGCACCGGGCTGCGCTTCTACGGCATCGAGAGCTGCGGCTGCCCGTCGGCGACCGTCCCGTTCAAGGGCACCGCGCTCGTCACGCACCTGCACTGGGACCACGTGCAGGGCATCCCCTTCTTCGCGCCGCTGCTGTGCGACGGCGCCGAGCTGGACCTGTACGCGCCGGCCCAGGAGGGCGAGTCGCTGGGCGAGGTCGTGCGCGGCTTCCTGTCGCCGCCGTACTTCCCGGTCGAGGTCGACGCGTTGCCCGGCGAGATCCGCTTCCACGACACCCAACCCGGCTCGTTCCGCGTCGGCGACGCGCTCGTCACCGCGGCGTGGGTGCCGCACGTGGGCCCGACGCTCGGGTACCGGGTGGAGCTCGGCGGCCGGTCGGTGGCGTACGTGAGCGACCACCAGCAGCCCGGGGTCGGATCGACCGAGGTCGATCCCGCGGTGCTCGAGCTGTGCCGCGACGTGGACGTGCTGATCCACGACGCGCAGTTCGACGACGCGGAGTTCGCGCAGCGCAGCGACTGGGGCCACTGCACGGTGGAGTACGCGGTCGAGGTGGCGGCGCAGGCCGGCTGCCGGACGCTCGTGCTGTTCCACCACGACCCGTCCCACCACGACGTCCGCGTGGACGAGCTCCTCGTCGAGGCCCGCGAGCTGGCGGCCGCCAGGGGAGTGCCCGAGGTGGTCGCCGCGCACGAGGGCCTCACGCTCTCGCTGGTGCCCGCCGCCGAGTCCGACGCCGCCGCCACCTCCGCGCCCGCCGGGCTGGGAGCGCTCGCGGACCCGCAGCAGGGCGGCGTCGAGGCGCCGGCACGGGGTGCCCGCTCGGCGTCCTCGCCGATCGCAGCCGCCCGGTAGGTTCAGGGGCGTGACGGACACGACCAGCACGGATCCCGACGGCGGGACCCCGATCGAGATCGACCCCATGCTGTACCGGCAGGTGCTCGGCCACTTCCCGACCGGGGTGACCGTCATCTCGTCGCAGGTGGACGGCCGACCGGTGGGCCTGGCCATCGGCAGCTTCTTCTCGGTGTCGCTCGACCCGCCGCTCGTCGGCTTCTGCGTCGCGCGCACCTCCACCACGTGGCCGTCGATCGCGCAGACCGGCGTGTTCGGCGTGAGCGTCCTGGCGGAGGACCAGCACGAGACGTCCGGGCGCTTCGCCTCCAAGGCCGAGGACAAGTTCGAGGGCATCTCCTGGGACCCGTCGCCGATCACGCGCTCGCCGCTCATCCACGGCGCGGTGGCCCACATCGACTGCGAGCTGTACGAGACCCACCAGGGCGGCGACCACCTGATCGTGGAGGGCCTGGTCCGCTCGCTCGACGTGCACCGTCCCGACGTGGGTCCGCTGCTGTTCTTCAAGGGCGGCTACGGGCGCCACGCCCAGCTCTGAGGCGCCGCCGTGCCCATCTACGCCCTCGGCGACCAGGAGCCGGAGATCCACCCGAGCGCCTACATCCACCCCGAAGCCGTGGTCATCGGCTCCGTGGTGATCGGTGCGGAGTCCTCGGTGTGGCCGTGCGCCGTGCTGCGCGGTGACGACGGCTTCATCTTCATCGGCGCGCGCTGCTCGGTGCAGGACGGCGCGGTCATCCACACGACCCCGTTCTGGCCCACGACCGTCGGCGACGAGGTGACGATCGGCCACCTGGCCCACCTGGAGGGGTGCACGGTCGAGGACAAGGCGCTCATCGGCATCGGCTCGAAGGTCCTCCACAACGCCCGGGTGGGCCGCGAGGCGATCGTGGGTGGCGGCGCGTTCGTGGGCAACAACAAGGTCGTCCCGCCGCTGGCGATGGCGCTCGGCATCCCGGCGACGATCAAGGAGAACGCGGTCGAGCCCGGCCACTTCGACCTGGGCGTCGAGTCCTACGTGCAGCGGCGGGTGCGCTACCAGGAGCAGCTGCGGCGCCTCGACTGAGCCATCTGCCGTTCTGTTCCACCTTCTCGACGCTGCAGCGTCGAAAAGGTGGAACAGACGGGGTCTGGTGCGGCCGGCCCGGTCGGAGGATCCTCAGGCGGGCGGAAGTGCCCCTACCGCCCGAGTGCTGGTCCCGGCCACACTGGGTACCTGTCGTGGACCGGACCGACCGATCGCGACCGCCGGACCCCGGATCCCACCATGCGCCGACAGATCACCTCACTCGTCCTCGCCGTCAGCACGATCGCGCTGGCCGCGGGTCTCGGGCTCGCCGCCCCCGCCGGCGCGCAGGGCTGCAGCGGCGACGTGGTGTCGGCCTCCATGTCGGCCGAGTCCGCCAGCGGTCCCACCTGGTCGGTGACCTCTGCCTGCGTGGACGCCCGCGACTACTTCACCGGCGAGGTGGAGGGTCACGAGTTCGCGATCGGCATCTCGACGGTCTCCTACGACGACGGCCACGTGGGCCGGCTCGCGTTCCTCTCGGTCCGCGTCGACGCCACCGAGGCGGTCACGGTCGTGGGCATGGAGGATCCGGCCAGCGGCCAGCTGCACTTCGCCGGCACGGTCCGCCAGGCGGCGATCGGCACGACGGGCGCCACCGTCAGCGGCGACGGCGTGGCCTTCCCGCCGCTCGAGGCCGCGACGGTCAGCCTGGACTTCACCGACGCGGCCGCGCCGTGGCCCGACTGGGCGACCACCACGATCACCACACCCGACGGGGCGACCACGGTCCCCGATCAGGGTGCGACGACGACGGTGCCGGCCACGACGACGCCGGCGGTCACCACGACGGTGCCGTCGACGAGCGAGCTGCCGACCGTTCCCGGCCTGGACCTCACCACCACGTCGCTCGTCCCCTGACCGGCACGCGCCCGGACGCCGTCGCGGCGGTGAGAGAACCGGGCTAGGCGGTGTCGGCCGCCAGCCAGTGCACCCAGCCCGACGCGGCGTCCAGGTTGCGCACCACGGTGAAGGCGACCAGGAGCACTGCGATCCCGACGAGCGCGGGTCGGGGGAGCGAGGGCAGCCGGAAGGGCCGGTCCTGCAGCGAGCGGACGAGCCACACCACCCACAGGATGGCGACCACCGGGAGCAGCACCGCGACCAGCACGTTGTGGTCGGCCGCGGCCAACCAGTCGCCCCGGAGCAGCGCGTTGGTGGCTCGCAGACCGCCGCACAGGGGGCAGTCGATGCCGAACACCGCCTGGGACCAGCAGACGGCGGTGCCGCCGTCGCCCGGGTCCCACAGCGCGATCGCGGCGCACGCACCGGCGACCGCAGCGCCCGTGGCGACGGGTGTGACCCACCTGGGACGGCTCGTGGCGGCCTCGACCGGCGCGGGCGGAGCCCAGCCGGGCGGCGGCCCGTCGGTTCGCTCCTCGCCGGTCACGGACACGTCGCCCACCCTACGCACGGGCGCGCCGGCGGCGGCGCCACGCGGGTCCGGCCGGGCCGGATCGGGGATCGCCTGCGGGAGGTGCCAGGAACCACTCGGGCGGGGAATGTCGGCGCCGCCAGGGGGTTGTTACTATCGGCGTAGGAGAAATCCGCCTGCCAGTTCCCCGACCACCGACCCTCCGGGAGGAGCTCCCACATGTCGGTCGACCTCGACCTCTCCAAGTACTCGCTCGGTTGGAGCGACGAGGAGGACTACGTCTTCAAGCCCAAGCGCGGGCTCGACGAGGCGATCGTGCGGGAGATGTCGTGGATGAAGGGCGAGCCCCAGTGGATGCTCGACTTCCGCCTCAAGTCGCTGCGGGCCTTCGAGAAGCGCCCGATGCCCCGCTGGGGTGGTGACATGTCGGAGATCTACTTCGACGACATCTACTACTACATCAAGCCCACGGACACGCAGGTCGACGAGTGGGACGAGCTCCCCGACGCGATCAAGAACACCTACGAGAAGCTCGGCATCCCCGAGGCGGAGCGCAAGTACCTCGCCGGCGTCACCGCGCAGTACGAGTCCGAGGTGGTGTTCCACCGCAACCGTGAGGACCTGGAGCGCCAGGGCGTCATCTTCTGCGACATGGACACGGCGCTGCGTGAGCACCCCGAGATCGTCAAGCAGTACTTCGGCACCGTCATCCCCCGGAACGACAACAAGTTCTCGGCGCTGAACTCGTCGGTGTGGTCCGGCGGCTCGTTCATCTACGTCCCGCCGGGCGTCGAGGTCGAGATGCCGCTGCAGGCCTACTTCCGCATCAACGCGGAGAACATGGGTCAGTTCGAGCGGACGTTGATCATCGCCGACAAGGGCTCCAAGGTGCACTACATCGAGGGCTGCTCGGCCCCCGTGTACACGTCGGACTCGCTGCACTCGGCGGTCGTCGAGATCGTCGTGAAGGAGGCCGCCCGGGTCACCTACACGACCATCCAGAACTGGTCCTCCAACGTCTTCAACCTGGTCACCAAGCGGGCCCGGGTCGAGGCCGAGGGCCACATGGAGTGGATCGACGGCAACATCGGCTCCCGCCTGACCATGAAGTACCCGTCGGTCGTCATGGTCGGCCCCAAGGCCTCGGGCGAGGTGCTGTCGGTGGCGTACGCCGGCGCCGGCCAGCACCAGGACACCGGCTCCAAGATGATCCACGCCGCGCCGGAGACCACGTCCAAGATCGTCTCGAAGTCGATCTCCAAGGACGGCGGCAAGACGTCGTACCGCGGCCTGGTCCGGGTCGAGGACGACGCCTACGGCTGCCGCTCGCACGTGCAGTGCGACGCGCTGATCCTGGACCCCGACTCGATCTCCGACACCTACCCCTACATGGAGGTGGGCGCCCGGGACGCGGTCATCGGCCACGAGGCCACCGTGTCCAAGGTCGCCGACGAGCAGCTCTTCTACCTGATGAGCCGCGGCCTCTCCGAGGAGCAGGCCATGTCCATGGTGGTCAACGGGTTCATCGAGCCCGTCACCCGGACCCTCCCCATGGAGTACGCGGTCGAGTGGTCCCGCCTGATCGAGTTGCAAATGGAAGGCAGCGTGGGCTGAGCCTGCGAAGCCCGCTCCGTGAGGGGCGGGTGGCCGGGGGAGAGGCGGGGGAGGGGTCGGTCGGCTGATCCTCGTTCTGTGATGCTGCTCCGGGGCTTTTCGCCCGGAACAGCATCACGAAACGGGAGGTCGCTCGGCGTGGACCGGTGAGTCAGGCGGCCGGTGCGGTTCGGGTGTCGATCATCCGGAACCCGCCCACGCCGTCGGCGAGCGCCTCGGTGGTGGCCCGTCCGGCATCCTCGAGCAGCGTCTCGGGGGCGGAGCGGCCGTCGCCGACGGCGATGCCGATGACCATGTCCACCTCGACGGCGGCGCCGTCGACGAGCACGTCCTCCACGACCGAGGCCAGCAGCCGGTAGGCGACGCCGGCGGCGTCCTGCGGGTCGCCGAGGTCCTCGGCGATGACCGTGAACGCGGCGGCGCTCGATCGGGTCACGGTGTCGGCGCTGCGGAGTCGCTGCGTGAGCCGCTCGGCGACCGCCGCCATGGCCTGGCGGGTGATCGCTGCGCCGTGGCGCTCCTCGATGGCGTCCAGGTTCGTGACCTCGCAGCGCAGCACGGCGAAGGGCGCCTCGTGCGACGCGGCGCGCCGGACCGCGGAGCCGATCAGCACCGGCAGCGCCCGCTGGTTCGGCAGTCCGGTCTCGCCGTCGGCCACGGTCTCCTGGGCCCGCTCGACCGACTCGCGGCGACGGCGGCGCTGGGCGCGGCGCTCCTCGGTCAGGTCGGCGGCGATCGCCACCACCCGGTCGACGCGGCCGTCGGGCCCGGTGAGCCCGCCGAGGGTGAGCGACAGGGTCCGGACACGACCGT
>JAEXGP010000298.1 GCA_023450775.1 Actinomycetes bacterium
GCCTTCGACCTCGTCGGCACCGACCCGTCGGGTGACGCCGTCGCCATCGGCGTGCTCGGCGCCCCGCACCGCACGCTGCTGGCGTTCCTGACCACGGGGTGCACGACCTGCCACCAGTTCTGGTCCGCCTTCGCCGAAGGCGTGGAGCTGCCCGCTCCCGACATCCGACTGGTCGTCGTGACCCAGGGTGCCGAGGCCGAGACGCCGGCTCGTGTCGCCGAGCTCGCGCCCGCCGGCGTGGACGTGCTGCTGTCGAGCGACGCCTGGGAGGACTACGGCGTGCCGGTGGCGCCGTACTTCGCGCTCGTCGACGGCGACGAGGTGGTGGGCGAGGGTGCCGCGGCGTCATGGCCCCAGGTCGTCGACCTGCTCGGCCGGTCGCTCGCCGACGCGGGTCGCTCGCTGGCCGCGCCCGGCGACACCCGGCCGTCCCGGCGGGCGTTCCTGACCGGACGGGACCGCACCGAGCGGATCGACGCCGAGCTCGCCGCCGCCGGCATCCGCCCCGGCGACCCGCGGCTCTACGAGCCGGTGATCGACACCGACCCGGAGGACGGGCGTTGAGCCCCGCACGCGCCGTCACGGCCGCCCGCACGATGAGCGCCCACGGCCTGTCGGTGCAGGTGCCGTCGGGCTGGGACGGCTCGATCCGCCGTCTCGCCGGCGACGCGAACGACACCCCCGCCACCGACGTCGGGCCGCTGGGCACGACGAACCCCGTGCTGCACGTGGCGAGCTTCCGACTCCCGGCCGTCCGGGGCGACTACGGCGGCGGCGCGGTCGAGCTGATGGGGCCGCAGGACGTGTTCATCGCCCTGGTCGAGTTCGATCCCGAAGCCGGCGACACCCCGCTGTTCCAGACGGTGGGCCTGCAGCGGCCGCTGCGGGTCACCGACTTCGACCGTGCGACCATGCACCGGCCGCTGCAGGGCGCGAGCGGTCACCAGCAGTTCTTCCACGTGGCCGGACGCGCCTTCGGGCTCTACGTGGCGCTCGGCGCCCACCGTCTCCGCGCCGTGTCGGTGCCGCGGGCGGACCGGGTCCTGGCGACGCTGTCGATCACGCCCGCGTGACCGGCCCGTGGTGAACCATGCGGCGCCCATGGAGCCCGTGCAGACGGTGCTCGTGGTGGCCAAGTCCCACCTCGACGTGGGCTTCACCGACCTCGCCGGCGCGGTGCGGGAGCGGTGGCTCCGGGAGCACCTCCCCAAGGCCATGTCCGTCGCCCGCCGGCTGCGCGAGCGCGGCGACGGGCCGAGGCTGTGCTGGACCGCCGGGTCCTGGATCGTCAACGAGGCGCTCGAGGAGCCCGACCGCGAGCTGCGGCTCGCCGTCGAGTCGGCGATCGAGGCCGGCGACCTGGCGTGGCACGCGCTGCCGTTCACGACCCACACCGAGCTGGCCGACCGATCGCTCCTGGCGCACGGGCTCAGCCTCTCGGCCCGCCTCGACCAGTGGTTCGAGCGCCGGACCCGCGCCGCCAAGCTGACCGACGTGCCGGGCCACACCCGAGCGCTCGTGTCGCTCCTGGCCGACGCCGGGGTGGATCTGCTGCACGTGGGCATCAACCCGGCCGCGCCGGCGCCCGACGTGCCGCCGGTGTTCCGATGGCGGGACCCGGCGGCGCCCGGGGCGTCGCCCGGCGGGCCGGCGCCCGAGGTGACCGTGGTCCAGCAAGCCGGCGCGTACGGTTCGCTGCAGGTGCTCGCCGGCACCGGCACCGCGGTGGACGTGTGGGTGACCGGCGACAACGACGGGCCGCCGACGCTCGAGGACGTCGTCCGGCGCTGGGACGAGCTGCGTATCGCCCACCCCGGTGCGGAGATCCGCGCCGCCACGCTCGACGACGTCGCCGACGTGCTGCGCCTGGTGGCCGGCGCCCTCCCCGTGGTCACGTCCGAGATCGGCGACACCTGGGTGCACGGGGTGGCCTCGGACCCGTCCAAGACGGCGGCGTTCCGGGAGACGTGCCGGCGTCGCCGGCAGTGGATCGACGAGGGTCGCATCGCGGCGGAGGACCCGGCGCTGTGGCGGGCGTCCACGCAGCTGCTGCTGGTGGCGGAGCACACCTGGGGCCTGGACCA
This sequence comes from Actinomycetes bacterium, assembly GCA_023450775.1. Lineage (GTDB taxonomy): Bacteria > Actinomycetota > Acidimicrobiia > Acidimicrobiales > Microtrichaceae > Dermatobacter. The sequence goes on from JAEXGP010000298.1 coordinate 2,085, forward strand.
GAAGACGCACTGGCCGGACACCGAGCACTGGTCCGAGCAGCAGCTGTCGTCGGTACGGCCCCGGCAGGCGACGCGGCGCTTCGAGTGGAGCTGGAGCGAGCAGCGGACGTATCTGGAGCGCTTCCGCGAGGTGCTCGAGCGCGCCGGGCGGGTGGACCTGGCCGACGACGCCCGGGAGGGCATGCTCCTCACCGGTCCGGCGCCCGTCTCGATCGACGGCCTCGTCGCGCTGCACCGGCCCGAGGGCGGCGGACCGATCACCGCCGCACTCGGCGACGTCGAGGTGGCGGTCGACCCGCACGACGGCGCGCTCGTCGGCCTGCGCGCGACCAGGGCGGGCAGCCTGGTCGAGCTCGTCGGCGGTGGCCAGGCACTCGGCCGTCTCGGCCACCGGACCTACGACGCAGAGGACTACCGGCGGTGGTTCCAGACCTACAACGCCGGTGCCATGCCGCAGGACCGCGACTGGGCGCTGTGGGACAACACCAAGCCGGGACTCGAGCACAGCGGCGCGCGGTCCGCCTGGTACGCACCGGACCTCGTCGGGGCGTGGGCCGGGCGGCGCGAGGCCGCCGACGGTGCGCCGGGGGCGCACGTGCTCCTGCTCGAGCTGGCGTTCTCCGAGGAGGTGCGTGCCACCAGCGCGGCGCCGCACTGGGTGATCGTCGGCTACGAGCTGGTCGACGGCCGGCCCGACGAGCTCGCCTGCTGGCTGCAGTGGGTGGGCAAGCCGGCGGCGCGATGGGCCGAGTCCACCTGGTGGTCGTTCGTGCCGACAGTCCCAGACCCGCAGTCGTGGACGATGGTCAAGCTCGGCGAGGAGGTGTCCCCGCTCGACGTCGTGTCCCGCGGGGCGCGCACGCTGCACGCGGTCGAGTCGGTGCGGCACCCCTCGGGCGTGCGGATGGAGCTCCTGGACGCGCCGCTGGTCGCGCCCGGCTCGCCGTCGCTGCTGCGCTTCGACGACCGCCAGCCCGACCTCTCCGGCGGCTGGCACGTGTGCCTGTACGACAACGTCTGGGGGACGAACTTCCCGATGTGGTGCCCCGGAGACGCGAGGTTCCGCCTGACGCTCGGCTGGTGAGCCCGCCGCGTGCTCGTTCAGACTGACCCGATGCCGTCACGTCGGAGGCAGGACCACCCCACGAGCACGTCGCGCCGCCCGGGCGGCGGCGTGGTCGTTGTCGCCGTCGCCGTCGTCCTGGTCTGCAGTGGTCTCGCCGCCTGCGGCGGTGAGGCCGCGTCGGACGACGGGGCGTCGGCCGGTGGCGAGCACAAGGTCACGGTGGCGGGGGACTCCATCTCGGTGGGTCTGGGCTCGCAGCTCCGGGCGGTGGTCGAGGGCGCGGACGGCGCCGACGACGTGGTCGTCAAGGTCATCGGCGAGTCGGGCACCGGTCTGGCCCGGCCCGACAAGTTCGACTGGCCGACGCGCATCCGCGAGCTCGTCGCCGACTTCCCGCCCGACGTCCTGGTGTTCTCGGTCGGCTCCAACGACGCCCAGGACCTCACCGACGCCGACGGCGACGTGGTCGTCACCATGTCGGAGGAGGACGAGTGGGACGCCGAGTACTCGCGCCGACTCGCCGAGGTGTTCGACGCGGCCCGACCGGCCGACGCGGACGAGCCGACGATCGAGGTGGTGTGGGTCGGGCACGTCCGCACCGCGGAGGACTCGGTCGCCGACACGAACCGCCGGGTCCACCGCCTGGCCGCGGAGGTCGCCGCCGACCGGCCGTGGGTGGTGGTGCGAGACCTCGCCGACCTGCTCGGCACCGGCGAGTCGACCGCCACCCGGTGCCTCGTGGACGACGGCCTGCACCTGACCGTCGACTGCCTCACCGAGGCCGACGAGGCGCTCCTGCCCGACGTGCTGCCCGGCTGACGCGGGGACGGCCGACGTCACACCGGGAACACCGGGTCGGGTACCGGGGTTGGTGCAGCGGATGAGCAGCATCGAGTTCTTCTTCGACCCCGTGTGCCCCTTCGCCTGGCTGACCAGCCGCTGGGCCACGGAGGTGGCCGACCAGACCGATCTCGACATCGAATGGCGGTTCATCTCGCTCCTGTACCTGAACGAGCAGAAGGACGTGCCGGAGCAGTTCCGGCAGGGCCACCGCTTCGGGCTCGGCCTGCTCCGCATCGCCGCGGCGGTGCGCGAGCAGCACGGCAACGACGGCGTGGCCGCGGTCTACACGGCGTTCGGGGACAAGCTGCACACCGAGGGCGGCAGCGCCAAGCTGTTCGGCGGCGAGCATCCCGGACCGCTCGTGGTCGACGCGCTGGCCGCGGCGCGTCTGCCCGCTTCGTACGCCGATCACGCGGACGACGACAGCCGCGACGGCCTGATCCGGAGCGAGACCGAGCTCGGCCTGTCGCGGACCGGGCCCGACGTCGGCACGCCGATCATCACCTACGACCTCGAGCGCCCCGAGTCGTCGTCGTTCTTCGGCCCGGTGATCAACCGGATCCCGCGTGGCGACGAGGCGATCGAGCTCTGGGACGCGCTCGTCACGCTCGCCCGCATCCCCGGGGTGTCGGAGCTCAAGCGGTCGCTCCGGGGTCAGCTCGACTTCAGCTGAGCCGCGCTGATGCCCGCACCGGCGAGCCCCGGTGCGGGTCAGACCTGGTCGTCGTCCCGCGCACCGGGCGCGGTCTCGTCGCGCGTGCGGCCGCCCTGGATGCGGCCGGCGAGATCGTCGAGCGATGCGCCGAGCGCCTCGACCAGTCCACCGGCGGCCGAGGTGGCGGCTCGGTGCACCTCGGGGTCGTTCACCGTGCGGGTGATCGCCTCGGCCAGCTCGTCGAGCGAGGCGTTGACCCGGTCGAGCGCGCTGCGGACCTCGGTCTCGGCCCGCTCCTCGTCGGCGTCGGCCCGGTCCCGACCCGTCGACCAGCTCCCCTGCAGGGTGCGGCCGAGGGCTGAGAAGCGCTCCCCGACGTCGTTCCAGTCGGTCGCCATGGAACCTCCTCGTGCACGCGTGCGTCGTGGAGGAACCTACTGCGGCGTGTTGCCGGGGAATGAGCGGCGTCTCACGACGGTTGACGTGTCATGCAACCCCGTGGACGGGGACCGACAGGAGGCAGCGATGTCCGAGCACCACAACGACGAGCAGCGATCGGCGGCGGCCGAGCACCGCCCGCTCGAGCTCGGTCTGGACACGTTCGGCGACGTGACGGTCGGCGACGACGGACGGCGGCTCAGCCCGCCCGAGGTGATCCGCGACGTGGTCGAGGAGGCGGTGCTCGCCGACCGCCTCGGCCTGGACTTCTTCGGGGTGGGGGAGCACCACCGTGACGACTTCGCCGTGTCGTCCCCGGAGGTGGTGCTCGCCGCGATCGCCGGACGCACCGAGCGCATCCGGCTCGGTTCGGCCGTGACCGTGCTCTCGTCCGACGACCCGGTCCGCGTGTTCCAGCGCTTCGCCACGCTCGACGCCGTGTCCGGCGGTCGCGCCGAGGTGATCCTGGGCCGGGGCTCCTTCACCGAGTCGTTCCCGCTGTTCGGCTACGACCTGGCCGACTACGAGGAGCTCTTCGAGGACAAGCTCGACCTGTTCGTGCAGCTGCTCGAGGAGCAGCCGGTCAACTGGTCCGGGTCCACCCGCCCGCCGCTGGTCGACCAGTCCGTGCAGCCGACCACCGCCAACGGCCTCCGTGCCAGCGTCGGCGTCGGCGGCAGTCCCGAGTCGGTCGTCCGGGCCGCCCGGTACGGCCTGCCGCTCGTGCTCGCGATCATCGGTGGCGACCCGCTGCGCTTCGCACCGTTCGTGGACCTGTATCGACGGGCGCTCGAGCAGCTCGACCGCCCCCGCCTGCCGGTCGGCATCCACAGCCCGGGCCACGTCGCCGAGACCGACGAGGCCGCGCGCGAGGAGCTGTGGCCGCACTACCGGGAGATGCACCTGCGGATCGGCCGGGAGCGCGGGTGGCCTCCCATGACCCGCCACCAGTTCGAGCAGGCCGCCGGCCCCGACGGCGCCCTGTACGTGGGCTCGCCGGCAACGGTCGCGGCCAAGATCGTCCGGGCGGTCGAGGGACTCGACGCGGATCGGTTCGACCTCAAGTACAGCGCCGGGACGTTGCCGCACTCCTCGATGATGCGCAGCATCGAGCTCTACGGCACCGAGGTCGCGCCGCTGGTGCGGGAGCGACTTGCCCGAGCCGAGGCGGCCTGATCGACACGTTCGTCCGACCGGGCACCGAATGTCCGGTCGGACGCAGTGGTCGAACGCGGTTCAGGACTGCTCAACGCCGTGACTTCCGGGCCGATCGTGGACCGTGACCAGCCGACCACACCCGGGACGCCGCGCACCGGCGCGCCGCGGCCAGTCGGGCGTCACGCTCGTGGAGGTGCTGGTCGGCATCGCCGTGATGGTGCCCCTGACGCTCGCGTCGGTGACCGGACTGCTCCTCGGCATGAAGGTGTCGTCGGGGAACCAGGTGGGCCAGCAGCTCGAGGTGGCGTTGACGACGGCCGGTGAGGACCTGAAGTCGGTGCCGTACCTGATCTGCGGCAGGTCGGAGGAGTACCAGGAGCTCCTCGACGCGTGGGACGACGCGCTGTCGGTCGAGCTCGTCGGGCGCCGCCAGCCCTCGATCACAACGACCGTCGCCGTCGTCGAGTACTGGGACAGCTCGTCCGGGCGGTTCCGCACGAAGTGCAACGGCGACGACGGTGCCCAGCGCCTCACGATCACCGTGTCGGCTCGCGACAGCTCGACGTCCGGCACCACCGTCAAGCGCAATGCCGCCGCTCGGGAGCCCGGCGCGCGATGACGACGGCCGATCGGCGCCGCGGTCAGCGTGGCATGACCATGCTCGAGACGCTGCTCGCGCTCATGCTCAGCGTGCTGATGGTCGTGCCGGTCGTCGGATGGGGCGCGGTTGCCATGCGCCAGCAGCGCGACGTCGTCGAGCGCAACCTCAGCGGCGCGTCGCTGGGCGTGCTCCGCACGCTGTTCACCCGGGACGTGGTCAACGCCGACCGGGCGTGGGTGGCGGGCGGCCACCTCGACGACTGCCGAATCCGGACCGACGGGGCCCGCACGCTGCTCGTGCTGGTCACCGGCGACCGCCACACCGTCTACGCCACCGTGCCCGACCCGGCCCAGGACGCCGTGCAGCTCGTCCGTGCGCAGTGCCCGAAGGCCGGCACGACCGCCCTTGCGGAGCACGAGCTGCTCTCGGACGTGGTCGGCGCCGGCACGTCCGCGTCGTGCGAGACGGCGGACGACCTGGCGGCCCTCGGTGCCGCCGATGCGAGCGCGCGGGCCGCGGTCGTCGCGGAGCGCGCCGCCGCGGCCGAGAAGGTTGCGAAGGACGGTGCAGGGCCGGTGGACTCGGACTGCACCCGCATCACGCTGCGCGTCACCACCGGTCAACTCGACCAGATCGCGCTCACTGCGACCCGCCGTACTCGCGGCGAGACCTCGACCGCGCCGACAGCGGTCATCACCGCGGACCCGACCGACGGGAAGCGCCCGCTGACGGTGCGCTTCGACGGCTCGGCGTCCAGCGATCCGCTCGGGGAGAAGCTGACCTTCCGCTGGGACTTCGGCGACGGCGCGACCGCCGCCGGTGCCGACGCGACCCACCAGTACACGAGGGCCGGGAGCTTCACCGCGACGCTGACCGTCTCCACGGCATCGGGCCGGAGTGCGTCGACGTCGGTGCCGATCACGGTCGGTGACAACGATCCGGTGGCGGTGATCGCGTCGCCCGCGAACGGCACCAAGGTCACACGGGGCAAGAAGGTGTCGTTCTCCTCGGCCGGCTCCGGCGATCCGGTGGACGCGCCGTACGGCGGGAAGCTGGTCGCCTACGCCTGGGACTTCGGCGACGGCACGACCTCAGCGGAGGCGAACCCGCAGAAGGCGTACACGACGCTGAGCCCGCCGGCCGGCTACACCGTGCGGCTGACGGTCACGGACGACGCCGGCCGGACAGCCACCACGCACGTGGTGGTCGTGGTGGAGAACCGGGCGCCGACCGTGTCGCTCACCGCCTCGCCGTCGAGCGGCCCGACACCGCTGTCGGTCACGTTCTCCGCCGCGGTCGTCGACGAGCCCGACATGGCGAGCCCTCCGGCGCTGACCTGGTCCTGGGACTTCGGCAACGGCACCACGTCCAGCTCCGCATCGCCAGGTGCGGTCGTCTACTCCGCCGCGGGCACCTACACGGCCCGGGTGACGGTCACCGACGACGCGGGCGCACTCGCCAGCGCCACGCAGGTGGTGACGGTCAGCGGGACCGGGCCGGCGGCCCCGGTCAACCTGCGCAAGACCAACGGCGGCGTCGAGCAGGGTGCGCGCTACGTGGAGATGGCCTGGGACCGTCGCGACGGCGCGACCCGCTACGAGGTGCAGCTCACCTGCGTGAGCTGTTCCGAGGTGGCGACCGGGCAGGAGTCCGGGACGACCCTGCGCATCCGAGGCCTCTCGAACGGTGCCAAGGAGTACGACGCGCAGGTCCGGGCCATGAACTCGGCCGGGGTGTGGGGACCCTGGTCAACACCGGTGAGGATCAAGTCGTGAACGCGCTGCTGTCACGTCTGGCGCCGCGCTCCCGAGCCGGACTTCGTCGTGGCCAGGGCGGCTTCGTGATCATGGCCGGGCTGGCGGTGTGGCTGCTGGTCGGCGGAGTGGTCATGACCGCGCTGCTCGGCATGTCGCTGTCGGTCGCGCAGCAGGCTCGCATCCAGCGGGAGGGATCGCAGGCGGCCCGCGAGGTCGACGGTGCGCTCGAGGTCGGCGTGGTTCAGCTGCAGGTCGACCGCACCGGCAAGAAGGGCGTGCCCACCGGCAAGGGCGACGGCTCCTGCCGCGCCGGCGTGGGATCGAACGGCAAGGACCTGGTCGTCGACGCCGGCGACGACGGACGGGTGACGGTCACCGCGTCCTGCTCGGGTCCGGCCGCCGCCGACCAGGTGCACCGCGTCGTGCTCACCGCGACGGTCGAGGGCACCGGCGTCGTCGGCTCGGCAGCGCTGGCCGTGGTCGCCGCCGCCGGTGGCGGCAACGACGTGGTCATCGAGAGCTGGACCGTCGACGACGGCACCGTCGTGACCACGACCACGTCGAGCACGACCACCACGGTGAAGCCGACCACGACGACCTCGACCACCCCGAGCACCACCACGTCGACGACCACCACCACGGTGAAGCCGACGACGACCACCACGACGAGCTCGACCACGACCACCACCGCGCCGAGCGGGGTGACGTGGGCGATCAAGATCCAGTCCGACTGGGGCACCGGCTACTGCGCGGACGTCACGGTCAGCAATCCCACCAAGGCGCCGATCGACTGGACCGTCAAGATCCCGATCGAGGGTCGGCCGTACACGGTCTGGAACGCGAACTGGTCCCAGAACGGCCAGGTGCTCACCGCGAGCGGCGTCGACTGGAACCGCACGGTGCAACCGGGCGGGACCCAGCCCTTCGGCTTCTGCAACAACCGCTGACGCGCGCGAGCGACGCAGACGTTCGAACCTGCACGTCCGTACCTGATCTGCTCTGCGTCGGTCCCCGCGCTGTCAGGCGGGGTCGGGTGGTCGGCTGGTCGGGGGTCCGGGTCGGGGTCGGTGTTGGGTGGCCATCGTGCAGCCGTTGGGGGTGGTGATGGTGAAGAACCCGGTGGAGTTGGAGCCGTGGGGGTTGCGGGTCATGTGCCAGTCGGTGCGGTGCACGATGCCGTGGTGTCGGCGGCAGAGGAGCGCGAGGTTGACGATGACGGTGTGGCCGCCGAGTTGGTACTCGATGACGTGGTGGGCGTCGCACCACGACGGTGGGGCGTCGCAGCCGGGGAAGATGCAGCCGCCGTCGCGGGCGGTGAGGGCTCGTCG
>JAEXGP010000423.1 GCA_023450775.1 Actinomycetes bacterium
GCCAGCGTCAGCACGTCGACGTCGATCCCGGTCTGCCGGCCGTCGGCGGTCTCGAGCAGCGTGCGCCCGGCGGCGATCTCCACGTCGCTCTCCGGCGCACGGGTGCCGCTGCCGTCGCACGCCTGCAGGTGGAGGGGGTTGCGCGCCAGCGCGTCGCCCACGGTACCGGTGACGGAGAGCCCGACCGGCTGGTCGCCGATCGTGAGGAGATCGGTCCGGCACTCCCCGGGCAGCGACATCGACACGTCGGGCTGGGCCTGCGTGGGGAGCCCGAGCTCGGCGATGCCGACGGGGACGATGGTCGGCGTGCCGCTGAACCAGTCGAGCGACGTGACCTCCTGCACCTCGTCGATGCGGAACCGGAAGGTGGTGCCGGTGATCGGGCCCGTCGGCACCTGGACGGTGGTCGTGGTGCCGCGATCGCCGTCCCGGGAGACCGTGCCGTCGGCGTTCGCGTTGGAGGAGACGCCGGCCGCGGCCAGGTCGAGCGTGGGCCCGTCGACGCCGTCGACCTGCAGCGTCACCTTCGTGGGCACCGAGTGCCGGCCGTCGGTGACGATCGTCATCGGCAACCCGTCGACGGTGACCGGCTGCGGGTAGGTGATCTCGATCCAGTCGCCGACGGCGCCGTTGACCGGGGTCTGCCAGGCGGTGGCGTCGTCGCCGTCGACCGCCACCGAGGCCCGCGAGCGCAGGTCGCCGGCCAGGGTGGCCCCGGCGGTGGCGGTGAGGCCGCCCTCGGCGGCGTCGCGGGCGCCGATCAGCTCGTCCACCATCGCGTCCGGGATGCGACCGGAGATCCGGGCGGTGCCGAAGGGCAGGAACCGACGCGCCACCGGGCCCTCGACCCAGCGGAGCATCCGGCGCTCCTCGTCGTCGGTCACGACCTCCGACGAATTGGCGGCGCGGCGCTGGAACACGTACGACAGCGGGCGGTCGAGCGAGCTCCGGCCGAGCGTGTCGAGCAGGTCCGTGGGCGGGCGGACGACCTCCTGGGTCGGGGCCACACCGGGCACGGTCACCTCGGCGATGCCGACGTCGGAGATGCCGGTCCAGCGGGCCAGCTCGCCCAGGTTGGTCCGGGTGATCGTGATCCGCAGCGTGCGGAACGTCCGTTCCGGGAACGTGATCTCCTGTCCGGGCGGCGTGCGGGAGGCGTCGGTCACCTCGACGGCCACCGGATCGGACGTCAACGGGTCGCCGGCGCCGGGGTCGTCGACCGCCCGCTCGTCCTCGTCGAAGGTGAGCTCGACGCCGGTGATCCAGCGGTTGGCGGCCTTCTGCACCTGGAGGAGCGAGAGCCGGTCGGTGGTCACCGGCTCGTCGAACGTGAGCTGCAGGAACTCCCCGTCCACGCCCTCGAACGCGCCGACCTGCCATGCGGTGGCGGGGTCGCCGTCGATCGCCCGGGCGGCGCGGCCGCTGGCGGTGTAGCTCACCGGGTTGCCGTAGGAGCTGGCCCGTGCCGTCGCCCCACCCACCTGCTCGCTCACCGTGAAGGCGTCGTCGTCCGCGTCGGGGAACTGGTCCAGGCGGTTGTCGGCCGGGTCCTTCACGAGCGGCGTCTCGCCCGCCATCTCGGTGTAGCCGTCGTTCTCCCGGACCGAACCCCAGCGTCGGGCCTGGCGCCGGTTGGTGTCGGTCACGACCAGGGACGAGTCGGGCTCGGCGGCGATGGCCTCCATGCCGTCGTCGTCGCCGGCGAACGTGGCCGAGTAGAAGAGCGGCCGGTCGACCTGCAGCCCGCCCGACGCAGCGAGTCCGACGATCCCGGCGGCGTTGCCGGCCAGCAGCACCGGCGACGAGGCCTGCTCGGTCCGCAGCATGGGCCGCGGGTCCTCCACGGGGAAGACCGACACCGGCGCCGGGTCGCCGTCGGTGGTCGGCGTGCCGTACTCGATGGCGTCGTCGAGCGGGAGGCGGGGATCGGCGTCGTTGGGTGCGGCGTCGCCGAACGTGGTCGGCTCACCCAGGCCCGGGGCGCTGCCCAGCACCGCCTGCAGCCAGCGGGGCCGCGGCGTGCGGAACCGCTCGTACTGCAGGTCCGCCCGGTGCACGATCTGGTCCACGCCGAGCAGCCGGGCGATCGGGGCGATGGTGGCCGGGTCGACCGTGCCCTCCTGCAGCGGCAGGTCCCAGTCGTTCAGCATGTTCGCCGAGGCCGGCGTGCCGTAGGGGATGAGCTCCCTGGCGACGTAGTCGCGGTCCATCAGACCGGGCGTGATCGGGTCCACCGTGTTGCCCCAGCGGTAGGTGGCGAAGTCCACGCCCGGGATCTCGGCGACCCGGTACCGGCTATCGCCCTCGTCCAGGTAGGCGGCGGCGTCGGTCCAGTAGGTCGGGACGTCGCTCGGACGGTCCAGGTTCTCGTCGACCATCTGGCCCCGGAACAGCGCGAGCTGGTTCACGCAGATCAGCACCAGCAACGCTCCCGCCACGGCCACCCGCCACCCCGGCCGCCAGCGTCCGACGGCGGCCGCCCCCGCGCCCAGGAACACGGCCAGGCCGAGCGCGATCAGCGGCACCGCCCGGGGGGTGGAGCGGAAGGCCAGGCCCGAGTCGGTGGTCGTCCACTGCTTGAACGCCGCGCCCGCAGGCGAGGACGCGGTCCACGGGTGGGCGCCGACGCCGATGACCAGGCCGGCCACGACCAGCAGGGCGAAGTAGCCTCGGTGGCGGAACCGCGTGAGCAGCCCGCCGCAGAAGGCCAGGATCGGCAGCAGGTAGCTGAGCGCCAGCGCCGGCACGGCCTGGACCATCGTGATCGCCGGTCGGATCCACGGTCCGAGCGCGTCCCGGCCGTAGAAGTACCAGTAGCCCAGGCCGCGCAGCAGCTCGGGCGCGACGGCGGCGTTGGCCACCACGTAGTACGTCTCGGTGTAGCGGAGGATCGGGATGCCGAACGCCCCCTGGACGGCCAGCCCCGCGATCCACCAGAAGCTCGTGATCAGCGTGAGCACGCTGATGCGCAGGCCGGCGGCGAGCGTGCGCCGCAGCGTCGCCTCCTTCGCCACGAACGTGGCGTGCGCCATCCACAGCACGGGCGCCACCATCACGAGCAGCAGCGACGTGGCGTTGACGCCACCGACGGTCAGCGTGACCAGCGCGAACGCCGCCGGGGCCCGCCAGCCCCCGGTGCGGATGGAGCGAGCGGCCAGCCCGACCAGCCACGGCAGGCCGGCGAACGGCAGCAGGATCACCGAGATGCGGGCGCCGTAGTCGAGCAGGTACGGGCTGAGCGCGTAGGCGAACGACGCCACGGTCACGCCGGCGGACTGCCAGCGCAGCTCCTTGAGCAGGAACCGCACGCCCAGGCCCGCCGCGCAGATGATCGAGCCGAGCCAGAGCCGCTGGGCCACCCAGTCGGGCACCCCCAGCGTCTGCATGAGCCAGTAGTACGGGCCCATCGGCCAGAGGTAGCCGATGTTCTGGTGCGTGATCGTGCCGAGCCCGATGTTCGGGTCCCACATGGACACCGCACGGGACAGCAGCCGGCCCGGATCGAGGTACAGGTACGTCTTGGTGTCGGCGCCGATGCGCCCCGGCTTGGTCAGGAGCAGCGGCACGTAGGCCACGGCGACGAGCACGAGCGCGCCGATCGGGACGTGGCGGAGGCGGTCCCCGAACGATGGGCTCGACTCCGGCTCGTCGGGCGGCGAGGCCGGGGTCGGGGTCGTCGAGGGCGCGGACATGGACGGCGGGGAACGCTAGTTGCCCGGGACCCCCAGGTCGCGGCGCTCCGACCCCAGCGCGGCACTCCGTGCCACCCAGGGTGCGGTCGGGGTGGCGCTCAGCCTGGATCCACCGGCCTGGGTGTTGATCGTTGCTGGTTCGGGCTGTCGGGCTCGCTGGGGTGTTCGGCATGGTGTGGGGGCGCGGCGAAGCAGGCGGTAGCGCCTGGCAGGTTGTCGACGCTCGGCGTGGTCTGCGGTGCGTCGGGCCGCTGGCGGTTGTCAGCCTGATGGCGCGGGGAGTGCTCGGAGCTGGTCGACGATGCCGGTGAACTGTTCGGCCCAGGGCCAGCGGGTGGGGAGGTGCAGGGTGCGGGTCCGGCCGCTGGTGGTGACGCGTCCTGCGACGGCGAACAGTCGGCGCCGCATGGTCTTCGCGACCCGTGGTGCCTGCTCGCCGACGCCGAGGGTGACGGCCCAGCGCATCAGGTTGTGCGCGACCGTCGCGAACACGGCCCACGCGGCGTTTGCTTGGAACACTCCGGAGGGGCAGTGGTTGAGTCCGGCGCCTTCTTTGAGGTCACGGATGGCGAGCTCGACCACGGCATGGGCCCGGTGGTGCTCATCGACCTCGATGGTGGTGCCGGAGCAGTCGGTGATGAACGCGTGGTGTCGCCACTCGTCGAACAACGCTGGCTGGTCCCCTTTGATGCGGGTGCGTCGCACGACGAGACGATGACCGTTGTAGGGGGTCTCGGCGACCTGAGCGTCGCCGGACTTCGTGTAGGCGATGTCGATCCAGTCGTCATCGGGGATCGCCGCGATCGCAGCGATGATCGGGGCTTGGCGGCGCACGGTGATCGAGTAGCGCACGTCGTGGTCGCGGCACGCCGTGACGATCTTGTTGGACCAGAACCCCGAATCCGCTCGCAACGTGATCGGGCCGGTCGCGCCGGCGCGCCGGACCCGGGCGATGGTCTCGCGGACGAACCGTTCGGCGCCGCGGGCGGTGTTGGCTGACCCTTTGCGGAACCGGATGTGGAGCATCTCGCCGGTGTCGGCTCGGACCGCGACGAGTGGATGGAGGCCGCGTTGGCGGGTGTAGCCGAACCCGGCGCCCTGCTTCTGATAGCCGTGGACCTCACAGATCGTGGAGTCGATGTCGATCACCAACGGGCCGTCACCCGGCCCAGCTCCGGTTGTCCACGCCGCGCGCAACGCGTGTTCGGCGAAGCGGTCGAGTTGGCGGACATGACCGAACGTGAAGCTCCGCAGGAACGTCCCGATCGTCGACGGCGCTGCGACCCGATGCCCCAACACCTGCGAGGTCGACCCGGCACGCAACACGTCGACGTCGTCGATGCAGTCCGCCCCAGCGACCATCGCCTCGATCACCGTCATCGCCTTGACGCCAGCGTTCGCAGCGCCCGGACCGTCGAGTCGGATCATGCCCTGGGCGGCGTCGATCAGGCCGAGATGCTGCGCGGTCGTGGCGGTCAACACCAGCCCAGCGTTCGCCACCGCACGGTCGTCATCGAAGGTCACACGGACCGCGTCGAGGCTCTGGCAGGCTTTCACTCTGAAGGTGCCCTTTCGTTTGCGGCTGTGGAGGCGTAGAGAACCGCCATCGTCGCAACAGGAAGGGCACTTTCCGCGGATACGCGCCGATCACCTACCGATCACACCGGTGGATCCAGGCTCAGC
>JAEXGP010000424.1 GCA_023450775.1 Actinomycetes bacterium
CCGATCCCGGCCCCGCGGGGTTCTGGGTGGCCCGGACGGTGCCGACGACCGCGCCGGGGGACGTGTTCGTCAGCGCCGACGCCACGGCCGAGGGGTCCGCGGCGGCCGCCGCGGTCGTCGCCCGACTGCTCGACCCCGACCGGCCGGTGCTCGCGGTGGTGGACGAGCTCGGGCCGGCGGGACGGACGTGCGTGGACGTCGCCGCGCGCAAGGGCGTCCCGATCGCGGTGGAGCGATGGCACGAGGACGGCGACGCGCTCGACGCCGAGGCCCACCGCCGTCGGCTGCAGGATCTGCTCGCGCACGGCGGGGAGGTCGCGCTGGCCACCGATCCGAGCCAGCTCGCCGAGGTCGTGGCGGTCGCCGGCGAGATCACGGCGTGGGGCGGGCCGGTCGTCGGCCGGCAGCGGGCCAGCCGGACCTGAACGACCGATCGGGCCCCACCTAGGCTCGCCGGATGCCTCCTGCCACGCTCGCCGACCTGGATCTGACCACCGTGACCGTCGCGGTCGCCGACGGCGTCGCCACCGTCACGCTCGACCGGCCCGACGTCTACAACTCGTTCAACCCCACGATGACGGAGGAGGTGGCCGCCGTCTGGCAGGCCCTCCGCCATGACGACGACGTGCGGGCGGTGGTCCTCACGGCGGCGGGGGACAAGGCGTTCTGCACCGGCATCGACCGCGACAGCGTCGAGGAGTTCGGGCTCGACCCGTTCACGTACGAGGATCCGGGCAAGGTCCTGGGCCCCAAGAGCCAGGGGTTGTGGAAGCCGGTCATCGCGGCCGTGAACGGCATGGCGTGCGGCGGTGCGTTCTACTTCCTGGCCGAGGCCGACGTGATCCTGGCCGCCGAGCACGCCACGTTCTTCGACCCCCACGTCACCTACGGCATGGTCGCGGCCTACGAGCCGATCCTGCTCCTGCGCCGCATGCCGTTCGGCGACGTGCTGCGCATGGCCATCACCGGTGCGCACGAGCGCGTCGGCGCCGCGACCGCGCAGCGCATCGGCCTGGTGAGCGAGGTCGTTCCGGCCGACGAGCTGCAGCAGGCCGCGCACGACCTGGCCGCGATCGTCGCGTCGCAGCCGGCGGTGGCGGTCCAGGCGACGGTGCGGACGCTGTGGGCGGCGCGGGACCTGCCCGGGCTGCAGGCCACGGACCTGGGCAACCTGTTCCTGGAGCTCGGCACCTCGACCGAGGCGCTGCTCGAGGGCCAGGAGGTCTTCTCGTCCGGCAGGCGCATCGTGCCGAAGGTGCGCTGACGCTCACCGCTCGCGCAACCGCTTGCGCAGCACCGCGAACTGCAGCCCCTCCTGCCGGGGCACGCCGTAGCGCTCGTCGCCGTAGGGGAACGGCAGGCGCTCGTCGGTCACCTCGTAGCCCCGCCGCCGGTACCAGTCGATGAGCTCGTGGCGGACGTCGATCACGTGCAGCTCGACGGCGTCCGCCCCCCAGTCCGTCGCCAGGCGCTCGCCGGCGGCCAGCGTGCGACGGCCGAGGCCCGCGGCCTGACGCGCCGGGTCCACCGCGAACATGCCGAGCAGGCAGCGGCCGTGCTCGTCGGGCCGGGCGAGCTCGCAGCAGGCGACCACGTCGCCGTCGGGCCCGTCGGTGAGGACGAGCACGGCCGAACCCGGACCCGTGACCGACTCGAGCGCCATCGCCCGGTCCACGCGCTGGCCGCCCAGCAGGTGCGTCTCGCTGGTCCACGTCGCGTCGGTGCCCTCGCCCCGGTAGGCGGCGTGCACCAGGGGGACCAGCGCGTCGACGTCGTCCGCGGTGGCCAGCCGGATGTCGACGTCGTCGTCGGTGCCGTCGGCGGAGAGGTCCATCGCTGGTGGCGCGTCCCGCGGCTCAGCCGTCGGCCGGGCTCAGCTCGAACACCCGGAACTCCCGGTCGGTGACCTCGGTGTAGTCGCGCCAGTTGGGGAACCAGGTGAGCAGCTCGTCCCAGCGGGCCTGGCGCTCGTCGCCGGTCAGCAGGCGCGAGTGCACCGGGAACGTGGTGCCCTTGAACACGACCGTCGCGTCGGGGTGGGCGAGCAGGTTGCCGGTCCACGCAGGATGCTTGTCGCTCGCGAAGTTGGAGCCGACGACCAGGAGCTTGCCGTCCTCGATCGGCACGGCGGCGAGCGGCGTCTCCCGCGGCTGGCCGCTCCGCGCGCCGGTCGTCGTCAGCATGCACATGGGCTGGGCCTGGGAGTCGAACATCCAGCGGCCGCCGCTGAGCCGGTGCAGCAGCTTGTGGGTCTGGGGCAGCACCTTGGGCGCCAGCCAACGGAACGGCCGCGAGGCGAGGATCCATCCGGGCACCTTCACCCCGGTGATCCGGTCCTTCAGGCTCGCGGCCGGGCCGCGGGATCCTGCGCCGGCCGACGGGTCGCTGGTCGTCATGGTCGAGAGCCTCCCACGTGCGGGTCCGGAACCGGCAAGCGGTCAGCTGGTCGTCGACCCACCGTTGAGCCCGATCGTCTGGCCGGTCATCCACGACGCCTCGTCGGACGCCAGGTACACCACGGCAGCCCCCACGTCGGCCGGCTCGCCCAGGCGCCCCACCGGGACGCTGCGCGCCAGCCCCGCGACCGCGGCGTCGGTGGCGTCGTCGGGCACCACGTTCGACAGCATGCCCAGCGCGAGGGAGTTCACGGTCACGCCGGTGGGGGCGAGCTCCTGGGAGAGGTGGCGCACGAAGCCCTCGATCCCGCTCTTCGACGCGCCGTAGAGGGACACGCCGAAGGCGAGCCCGGTCCGGGCCGCGCCCGACGAGATCTGGACGATGCGGCCGTGGCCCCGCTCGACCATGGGGTCGACGACGGCGCGGATGCAGTGCAGCGACCCGTAGAGGTTCAGGTCCACGAAGGGCCGCCACGCCTCGGGGTCCATGTCCCGGAACGGCACCGTGCCCATGCCCGCGGGCACGCCCGCGTTGTTGACCAGGATGTCGAACGGCTGCCCGAGCGCCCCGCTCGCTGCCGCCACCCCGTCGGCCACCGCCTCGGGATCCGTCACGTCGAACGGCGCGGCGACCGCGCGGCCGCCGGCGGCGACCACCCGGTCGGCCGTGTCGGCAGCCCGGGCGGGGTCCAGGTCGTTGACGGCGACCGCGGCGCCCTGCTGCGCGAGGGCGATGACGATGCCGGCGCCCACGCCCCTGCCGCCCCCGGTCACCAGCGCGGCCCTGCCGGTCAGTTCGAACATCGCCGTCATGTTAGTTGACCTGGTCAAGTACCATCTGGAGGATGACGGCACCGGACGACGACCTGGCCGGGGTGGAGGCCTCGCTCGAGCGGCTGTTCCGCCTGGCGATGGGCCGACGGCTCCTGTCCCGCCAGGCCGACGCGGTGGGGGCACCGG
>JAEXGP010000433.1 GCA_023450775.1 Actinomycetes bacterium
TCCGCTCGGCGAGCAGCGGCCCGCCCGCCGGGCCGAGCTCGGTGCGCGCATCGGCGCGGAACCCCTCGAGCCGTTCGGGCGTGCGGCTCTCGGCGTCGACGTCCGCCCGCGTGCGGCGCGCCGCGGCCACCTCGGCCCGCCAGTCCAGGTCGGCGAAGAACGGGTTGGACGTGACCGGCTCCTCGGGCGCCGCGCCCCGGCGGTTGCCGGCGACGTAGCACGTGCTGACCGCCACCAGGTGCGGCGCGGCGCCGAGCTCCTGCAGCGTCTCGGCGATGCGCACGGGACCCATCAGGTTGATCTCGACCGCTCGGTCGAGCGGGGAGTCGAAGGCGACGGTCGCAGCCGAGTGGATGACCACGTCGGCGGCCGCGAGCGCCGCCCGGCCCTCGTCGTCCAGGCCGAGCCCGTCGGAGCCGACGTCGCCGCTGACCGCGCGCACCCGGGCCGCGGCCTCGGCGAAGCCCTCGTCGCCCAGCTCGGCGCGCAGGCGGTCGAAGCAGTCGTTGCGGAGCACCTCGCGCTCCAGCCGGCGCTGCGCGCTCGACCGTCGCCCGTCGCGGATCAGCAGCGTGATCTGCACGTCGGGGACGCAGCGCAGCAGCCGCTCCACGAGGGCGGTCCCCACGAAGCCGGTCGCGCCCGTCACGAACACGCGCTTGGCGGCCAGACCGTCGATGATCACGGGGGTAGTCCCTATCAGATCCTGGACTCGACCAAGACCTGAGCGCCGTTCAGCACTGGGTTCGTCAGGGCCGGGCGGTCCGGTCGCTGCCGGGTCACCGGCCGGTCTGGAAGCGGCTGCGGCGCTCGTGCCGTTCCAGCGCGAGCCGGACGAGCTCGTCGATCAGGTCCGGGTACGCCACGCCGGACTCGTGCCAGAGCTTCGGGAACATCGAGATCGGCGTGAAGCCGGGCAGCGTGTTGATCTCGTTGACGAGCACCCGGCTCCCGTCCGGGTCCGACGCCGGCGTGAGGAAGACGTCCACCCGGGCCATGCCCTCGGCCCGCAGCGCCACGAAGGTGCGCACGGCCAGCTCGCGGATCTGCTCCGAGAGGTCGTGGTCGAGCTCCGCCGGGATGACCGTGCGTGCCGCCCCGGCGTGGTACTTGTCCTCGTAGTCGTAGAACTCCGCGGCCGGGATGATCTCGCCGACCACCGAGGCCCGGGGCATGAGGTTGCCGAGCACGCCGCACTCCAGCTCACGGGCCGGTTCCTCGGCGGTCCCGACGCCGTGCTCGACCACGAACCGCTCGTCGTAGCGCGCGGCCTCCTCGAGGCCGGCGAGCACGCCGTCCACGTCGGTGGCGCGGGAGACGCCGATCGACGAGCCCATGTTCGCCGGCTTCACGAACACGACCGGGCCGAGCTCCTCGAGCAGCCGCTCGGCCAGGCCGGGCGTCGACAGGTCGGAGCGCAGCAGCTGGCGCCAGCGCGGCTGCGGGATGCCGTGGGCGTCGAGCACGGTCTTGGCCATCGCCTTGTCCATCGCGACCGCGGAGCCGAGCACGCCCGCACCCACGTAGGCGACGCCCGCGAGCTCGAGCATCCCCTGCACCGTGCCGTCCTCGCCGTTGGGTCCGTGCAGCACCGGGATGACGACGGTGGGCAGGTCGGTGCCGTCGCCGACGTCGGGACGGGCGAGCGCGAGCGGGTCGGTCTGCGGGCCCGCGATGTCGACGGCGGCCGGCAGCTCCTTGCGGGCATCGAGCAGCTCCGCGGCGGCCTCGGCCAGCTGCCACTGCCCCTCCCGGGTGATGCCGACGGGCACGACGTCGTAGCGCTCCGGATCGATGGCCCGGAGCACGTGGCTGGCCGACGCCCGGCTCACGTCGTGCTCTGCGGAACGACCGCCGAACAGCACGACGAGCCGGATGCGATCGGGAGGAGGCGTCACGGTGGCCGAGTCTGTCACGGGCCTGACACCTCGCCGGCGCCACATAGCATCCTCGGCCGTGGAGCTGAACGCCGCCGACCTGGCCCGACGACTCGGCGGCACGCTGAACGCGCAGGACGGACCCGTGCTGGACGGGCTCGTCGTGGACGGGCTGGCGATCGACTCCCGGCTCGTCCGGCCCGGCCAGCTGTTCGCTGCCCTGACCGCGGCGCGCGACGGCCACGACTTCGTGCCGTCGGCCTTCGCCGCCGGTGCCGCGGCCGCCCTCGTCGAGCGGGCCGATCCCGCCTGGCACGGTCCGAGCATCGTCGTCCCGTCGGTGCGCGACGCGCTGGCCGAGCTCGCCCGGGTGGCGCGCGAGCGGCTGCCCGACCGGGTGGTCGGCGTGACCGGCTCGGTCGGCAAGACCACCACCAAGGACCTGCTCGCCAACGTGGCCGGCCGCGGCTTCGCCACCGTGGCGTCCGAGAAGTCGTTCAACAACGAGCTCGGCGTGCCGCTGACCCTGGCCAACGCGCCGGCCGGCACCGAGGCGGCCGTGATCGAGATGGGTGCTCGCGGCGCCGGCCACATCCGGTTCCTGTGCGAGCTCGCCCGGCCGACCGTCGGCGTGGTCACGGTGGTCGAGGGCGTGCACACCGAGGTCATGGGCACGATCGAGCAGATCGCGCTCGCCAAGCGCGAGCTGGTCGAGCACCTCCCCGCCGGCGGGGCGGCGGTGCTGAACGCGGCCGATCCGAACGTCGCGGCCATGGCGGCCCACACCGTCGCGGCGGTGCTGACCTTCGGCGACGGGGGAGAGGTCCACGCCACCGACGTGCAGGTCGACGACGAGCTGCGGGCGGCGTTCACGCTGCACTCGCCGTGGGGCGCCGTGCCGGTGCGACTGGGCGTGCGGGGCGCCCACAACGTCACCAACGCCCTGGCCGCCGCCGCGACGGGCCTGTGGCTCGGCGTGGGTCCCGACGCCGTCGCCGAGGGCCTGGCCGAGCCGCCGGCCTCGCCGTGGCGGATGGAGCTGGTCCGCGTGCCCGACGGTCCGACCGTGCTCAACGACGCGTACAACGCCGGGCCGGCGTCCATGGCGGCGGCGCTGCAGGCCCTGGGATCGCTCGTCGTGGCGCCCGGCGGGCGACGCGTCGCCGTGCTCGGCGTGATGGCCGAGCTGGGTCCCGAGGGGCCTGACGAGCACCGTCGGATCGCGGCGCTGGCAACGGAGCTCGACATCGAGGTGCTCGCCGTCGGCACCGACCTCTACGGGGCGGGCGACGTGGTGGGCGATGCCGACGAGGTCGCCGGGGCCCTGGGGAAGCTGGGCCCCGACGACGCCGTGCTGGTCAAGGGGAGTCGGGTTGCAGGTCTGGAGCGTGCGGCGGAGGCGCTGACTCGTCCAGATCGATGAGGAAGCCGAGCGCCGCGGCCACCGCAGCGCCGAACAGGAGCACCGGCACCTCGCCGATCGCGTCGATGATCGGACCGGCGATCAGGCCGCCCACGGGCACCAGTCCGGCCCAACCCATCATCCAGAGCCCCATGACGCGGCCCCGGACGGCGTCGGCCACCCGCATCTGCAGCGTGGTCGACAGCGCGGTGACCAGGACGAAGTAGGCGCCGCCGGTGACGAACACCGCGGGGTAGGCGACCCACGGCGACGTGGTGATGGCGAACACGGCGAGCGCGGCGGCGAACACGAAGATGCTGCCGGTCGACATGCGGGACCGGGGCTGCTCGGAGAACACGGTGCCCATGGAGATGGCGCCCAGTGCGGCACCGAGCGCGAACGAGGCGAACAGCAGGGTGTAGGCGACGCCCTCGATGCCCAGGCGCTGCTCGGCGATCAGGGGCATCTGGTAGATGAACACCAGCGAGCACAGCGAGAACACCGAGATGGTGACCAGGATCCGGGTCACCACGCCGTCGGCCCGGGCGGCGGCGAAGCCCTCCCGCAGCTGCTGCCAGGGTGTGGTGCCGCCGTGGGCCTTGGGCGAGAAGTCCGCGTGCACCGTCGCCACCGCCCAGATCACGAACAGGTAGGTCAGGCCGTTGAGGGCGAACACGAGCGACGGGCCGCCGAGCTCGGCCGTGAGCCCGCCCAGGATCGGACCCACCACGCGGCTGGTGTTCATGGCCGCGGAGTTCAGGGCGACCGCGCCCTGCAGGTCCTTGCGCCCGACCAGGGTGGGCAGCATCGCCGAGAACGTGGGTCCGTTGACGGCGTTGCCCAGACCGATGCAGAAGACGATGAGGACGAGCGCGACGCGGTTGGGCTGGTCCGCCAGGGCGACCACGGCGAGGACCATGGACAGCACCGTCTGCATCATGGCGATGCCGATCATCAGGCGGCGGCGGTCGACCCGGTCGGCGACGGCGCCGCCGATGGGGGAGATCAGCAGCATCGGCCCGAGCTGGGCGAACGTGATGACGCCGATGAACCACGCCTCGCCGGTGAGCTGGTAGGCCAGCACGCCGAGCGTGATGTTCTGCATCCACGTGCCGATGTTCGACGCGAGGTTGCCGAGCCAGATGCGCCGGAAGGCCGGTTGGGAGTAGGCGGATCGAAGCGTCCCGGGGGTCCGCTGTGGGCCTCCGCCCGGATCCTTCGCCTCCCGAACTATCGACACGGGCATCAGGATACCGAGGGCGCGACCGCAGCTGGAACGGAGTTCCCTGAGCGCGGTCCGGGACCGGCGGGGCGGTGAGGTCGCCACGGGGTACCAATATGGGCATTGGTGGACCGGAACCACTACCAAGTTCTCGGGGTGCGACCCTCGGCGCCGACGTCGGAGATCCGTCGCGCCTACCGGGCCCTGGCCTACCGCCTCCACCCCGACCGCCAGGCCGGCTCGACGCCCGCCGAGCAGCGGCTGGCCGAGCGGCGCATGCGCGAGGTCAACGCTGCGTGGACGACCCTGTCGGACCCGATCAAGCGCTCCGACTACGACCGGGCCCTGGCTCGGTCCTCGTCGGCGAACGGGTCGAGCGGCACGCCGGGCGCCGGCGCGGCCGCGCCGCCGCGATCCGCGTCGCCCCAACGCTCGGGTGAGTGGTGGGACAGCGATGACCCCGATGCGGCGCTCGCCCGGGCGCGGGCGAGCCAGGTGGATCCCGATGAACCCGACCTGAGCGGCGCGCAGTTCTGGCTGCTGCGACGGGGACCGGTGGTGATCATGGTGATCGTCGGCCTGGTGATCTTCGTGGCGTCGGCCTACGCCGGCGGCGGCGGACCGTCCGATCCCACGGCGACCTCGTCGCCGCCGGCCGTCGTCGCCGATTCCGACTGCGTGAAGCTCATGTCGAACAACATGGCGTACACGGTGTCGTGCGAGGGCAGGTTCGACGCACGGATCGTGCGCGAGGAACCCGACGTGCGCGCCTGCATGGACGAGGGTCTGTCGTACGCGGTCGTCGGATCCAAGTCGGTCTGTCTCGACGACGAGTAGGCATCGGCTCGACCGGATCCATGCCTCCGAGCGCTGTCCGCGGTCAGGCGACTGCTCGTCGTCGGCCGTGGCGCTGCGAGACCAGCACGTCGCCGCTCGGAGTGGTGATCTCGAACCACTGGTGCTCGACGGTCCGCATGGACCAACCCGTGCGGTGCACGACGCCGTGGTGGTGCCGACAGAGGCAGGCGAAGTTGACGAGGTCCGACCGGCCGTCGTCCCGCCAGTGCTGCACGTGGTGCAGGTCGGTGTGCGATGCCGGGGCGCTGCAGCCGGGGAACACGCATCCGCCGTCCCGCTGGTGGGCCGCCCGGCGCTGCTCCCGGTTGGCGAACCGGGCCTCCCGGCCGACGTCGAGCGGCGCACCGAAGGCGTCCATCACGACGGCGTGGAAGGTGGCATCGCAGCAGGCGACGTGCGCCGTGTGGGAGTCGATCCGTTCGCCGTCGGGAGTCCACACGGTGTTCGGATCGTCGGAGTGGATGACGTAGGTGACGTCGGCGGCCGTGCCCGCTCCGGTGTGGGTGGCCGCGGCCGCCATCCGGCACACCTCTGCGAGCGCGAGGGCCATCAACGAGGAGCGGTGCGGGATCTCGCAGTCGTCCGGGGCCTGGTTGGCGTCCTCCGCGAAGCGGTGGAAGAGCTGGTCCGCGATCTGGTCGAGCACGTTGTGGACGACCTCCTTGGTGTCGCCGACGAGGGTGCCGGAGAGATGCGTGGAGCCGTCGAACTGGCGCTCGAGGTGCAGCGAGTTGTCCTCGGGCCGGGGCTCGGCACCCTCGACGTCGGCCATCCGCAGCAGGGCGATCACCTGCGCCGCCCACGCGTTGAACAGCACGTACTCGGCGGTGAGGTCGATCAGCTGCTGCTGCAGCTCGACCACGATGTCGATGTTGCGGGCGTTGGTGGCGTTGGCGATGAGCCGAACGTGCTCGAACGAGATCGAGCCGCTTTCGAGGGCGCCGGCCAGCACGGGACAGCACCGCAGCAGCCGGGCGACCTTGATCCGCCGTGCGGCTTCGACCGGTGGCAGCTGGTACGTGGCGGAGATCCACGTCTTGGTGCCGTGACCATGGCGCCGGTCGGTGGAGTTGCGGGCGTCGAGATCCCCGGTCACGCGGGCGGTGGCCGCGTCCAGGGCTCGCTGCGCCCGTTCGAGCTCGGCGGTCAGCGCTTCGAGCTCCTCGTCGCTCGACGCGTGCTCGCCGATCGCCACGGACAGCTCCCGGATCCGGAGCACCACGTCCGTTGCGGCCGCCGTCGGCGGTGGGGGACCACCATCAGGTGGATCGTCGACGTCCATGCCAAGCCTCCCTCTCGTCGGTCAAGGGATCGAACACATGTTCGATCCGATGCGATCACTGTACGGATGGGGTCTGACAGTCGGACGTCATGGCGGCCCGGTTCCGGCATCGGCGGGAGGCCCGGCTACAGTGTCCCGGCCCGGGCGTATGGCTCAGTTGGTTAGAGCGCTGCCTTCACACGGCAGAGGTCACAGGTTCGAGTCCTGTTACGCCCACCGCACGAGACCCCTGCAACCGCAGGGGTCTCGCCGCGTCCGGCGTCCCGCGTCGACCTCCGCAGACCGCGAATATCGCGCGCATTTCGCGCGTGATTCTGCGGTTCCTGAGTCCATCCGTGACGGCGTGCCTACTCCGAGCCGTCCGGGACGCCCAGTTCGGGACCGGCTGCATCTCGCCGACCGGGCCCGGACAGCTGCGGACCCGCGGCGTCGAGCGAGTCCATCACGGACTCCTCGCCACCTGGGAACAGATGGCCGTATCGGTCGAACACGGTTGCGACCGACCGGTGTCCGGCCCAGACCTGGACCTGCTTCGGAGTCGCCCCGTGGGCGATCCAGAGCGAGACCGCCGTGTGGCGCAGGTCGTGCATGCGCAGACCGGCGAGACCGGCCTGCTCGGTCGCCGGCTTCCAGTAGCGGGATCTGAATGAACCGGCCCGGATCGAACCGCCGTCCGCACCGCTGAAGATGAAGTCGTCGCCCACCCTGCTGTCCGCCGCCGTGATGACCCGGTTGAACACCGACCGCGGGATGGGCACGGAACGGTGACCTGCAGCCGTCTTCGGTGGTCCGGCGACCAGATGTCCTCGCACCTCGACCAAGTTCCAGTCGACGTGGATCATTCGCCGATCGGAGTCCAGTCGACTCCGACGAAGGCCGGCCAGCTCACCGAACCGGAGCCCGCCGTACCCGCCGATCAGCACAAGCGCTGCGAAACGGTCGGCGATGTTGCCGATCGTCGTTGGGTCGAGACGACCGCCACCGCCAAGGCGGCTCAGTCGTCCGACCGTGATGTCCTGCATCGCTGCGGCAAGCAGGTGGATCTGGCTGGGTGTGATGACACGCATCTCGCTGCGCTCGACCGTCGGAAGGTTGTCGGTGTCGACACACGGGTTGCGCGCGATGCGTCGAGCTCGCACTGCGGCCGAGAGCAGCTTCGATAGGAGCAGGTGGCACCGCCGAACGGTCGCCGGGGCAAGACCCGCGGCGCGTAGGTCGGCAACCCACGTCGTGATGAGCCGGTAGTCCACAACACCTAGTTGCAGTTCTCCGAACTGCGGGAGGACGTGAGCGCGGAAATGGGATTCGTCACGCGCTCGCGTCGACGGCCGGAGGTCCGTCCTCGTCGGCCACCACTCGTTGAACCAATCGCCAGCCAACTGTCGACCTAGCCGCTGATCGACCCAGGACCCGTCGTCTCGAGCGGCGAGTTGATCTCGCTGCCATCGCTGGGCATCGCGCCGCATCTTGAATGTGCGGGAGACGACGCGTCCGTTACTTCCGCGAATGCGGACGTCGTAGCGCATCGAGCCATCTGCGAGCTCACGGACCTTGATCACGAGCACCGACCTCGAGGGGAGGGGAGGCGGTAGCTGCGCAGCCTCGACGCAGGCAGCACGCTAGCGAGTCGGAGCGATCTGCCCTCTACCGGCGTTCCGCTCGACATAGCTTTCGATGGACCTGCGAGTGACCCTCACGGCTCGGCCGAAGTGCACGGTCTCGATCTCGGACCGGTCGATCAGCTGATACAGCGTGGTCCGCCCGACGGCCAGCAGTTCGCACGCCGTCGGAACTCGGACAAGGAGAGCGTCCTCGGTCACTTCGGAAGAATCAGTCATGCCCTCCTAAGCGCGCGGGCCGGCCCGAACCCGGGGAGAAGAAGTTCGTCGCTCGGTCGCCAAGTTGACTCGTCAGAGCCTGTTGCGAAAACCCGCGTGGTCGCGGATTCGCGTTCGGCGGGCGTGGCCTGCAGGATCTGGAGGTGGCGTACAACTTCGTGTCCGCGGATCGTGATCAGCAGTTCTTGTTGCCGCCGAACATGGCGGACTGGCTGCCGGAAGACCATCCGGTGTGGTTCGTGATCGATGTTGTCGATCAGATCGATCTCGGCCGGTTCCGTCGCTCGTATCGCTCCGATGGTCACGGCCGCCCGGCCTATGACCCGGCGTTCATGGTCGCCCTGTTGCTGTACGCGTATTGCTTCGGGGTCCGGTCGTCGCGGGTGATCGAACGACGTTGCATGGAAGACGTCGCGTTCCGGGTGCTGACCGGGAACCTGTGTCCCGATCATGTGACGATCGCCCGGTTCCGTCGCCGTCACGCGGACGCGTTGGCCGCGGTGTTCATCGACTCGCTGCGACTGTGCGCGGAGGCTGGTCTGGTCCGCCTCGGGGTGGTGGCGTTGGACGGCACGAAGATCGGCTCGAACGCGTCCGCGGACGCGAACCGCAACCTCGAGGAGTTGACCAAGACCGTCGACGAGATGCTCGCAGAGGCCGAAGCGACCGACTCCGAAGAAGACGCCGAGGAGCCCGACGATCCGACACCGAAGCAGCTGGCCGGACGTGCTGATCGCCTCGCCCGGTTGCAGGCCGCGAAGACCCGCCTGGAGGACAACGCAGCGGCGCGGGCGGCGCGGTTCGAGGAACGGTCGAAGAAGACCAACGAGGCCCGTGCCGCCAAAGGGCAGCCGCCTCGTGAGCTCAAGCCGCGGCCTCGTGACGAAGCACCGCAGCCGAACGCGGTGGCGAACACCACCGATTGTGAGAGCCGTCTGCTGCGCGGTCGAGGTGGACCGGTGCAGGGCTACAACGCGCAGGCGGTGTGCACCGAGGACCAGGTCATCGTCGCGGCCGAGGTGACCCAGGACGCCAACGATCTGCAGCAGCTCGCTCCGATGCTCGACGCGACGAACACCACGCTCGAAGCCGCCGGCATCGACGACCGGCCCGACGCGGTCGCGGCTGATGCCGGCTACTGGCGGATCGAGAACGTGAACGGCTCCATCCCCGATGCTCCCGAGTTGTTCATCGCGGTGGCGAAGCACGCCCGTCGCGGCAAGGAACGCAAAGACGGCCAGCCGTCGGAATCGAAGAGCGACGCGTTCATCGCCGAGATGAAAGAGAAGCTCAAGTCGGATCGGGGCCACGATCTGATGAAGATGAGACGCATCACGATCGAGCCGGTCTTCGGTCAGATCAAGCACGGTCGAGGAGCCCGACGGTTCTCCCGACGCGGGCTCGCACCCGCGCAAGCCGAGTGGAAACTCCTGTGCGCCGCCCACAACCTCATGAAGCTCTGGCGCCACGGCACCGCCACCGGCTGAACAGCACCCGCCGGGCACTCCGTCCACCTCGACGGCCGACGATATGACCGACCGCGTTGACCGCTGAAGGTCAACCCGACGCGTCCCTGAGCCCACCACGCGGGTTTTCGCAACAGGCTCGTCAGTGTCAAGGTCTCGTTTCCAGGACAGGTCGGCTGCCAGCGGTATTACCTGCGCCAGCTCGTCGTGCCGTGAGATCAGCCGACGTGTCCTCACCGCGGCCGCACTCTTCATCTCCGCCTCTCACCGCGTCGCCACGTTGAGTTCAACTCAAATGCGTTCTGATCCTCACCGGCGCTAGCAGCCGCGCGATCGCCCGGCCCTTCCGTGTTGGCCCTCGCAACAGTCGAGTGCACTCGCTCGACTACTTCGATCTCACCTGAACACGGCGCTGCCGGGCCGAGTCACTCATCCGGATGACCGGCTGTGTGCGCTGTGCTGCGTTCAGGGAGGCCGAAGGTCGACCGCGGTGGGAGTCGAGCACCGGGACCGCTGAAGACCGCCGGCGGGCCCTACAGGACCTGCGTTGCGCCGGCGTTCAGCGTGACACCTTCGACGCAGTCGGGGACGGGCGGCGACGAGCCAGCACCACGAGCGCATGCCAGCGCAACCATCATCGGATGCCATTCAGCTGGCTCCGAGCGTCTGAACCACCAGGCTCGTTGCGCATCGTTGGATCGGCGAGCGATGGTTGGGGCGCTCCTGGACCCCTGCGAGCGCAGGCGCGCCGGTGGACTGGTCGATAGCTCCGGGGACGCTGGTGAGAGCACGGCACAGACTGGCTTGTTGCGCAAGCGCAACAATCGTGGTGACCCGCTCGCGCATCTATCGGCCGGCTGATGCCTTGACATAGGCGTTTGCTGCGCATGGACCCGGTCTTCGACTCGTTGGTGTTGTTCCGACATGCGATGACCTCGTGCTTCCCGGACACCAGACGCAGCGCACTTTGCAGAATGGCGGCGAGTACCTCCTCGACGACCTTCGAAGCTCCGGTCTTGTCCCACGCGGACGGCATCGGCGGGTAGGGCGCCGACGAAGCGACCGCGGGGCGCACCGGTCCCGGTGTGGTGTTACGGTCCCTCTAGGGATGAGCGAAGGAGTGTGACCATGGGTCGACGTGGCCGAAGAGTTCTCGGAGCGGCGGTAGCTGCGACTGCGGTCGGAGGGGCGCTGGCCAGCGGTGGCTCTAGGTTCGCAGCAGCTGCTGCCTCTGTGCCACCGGTGGACCTCGAACCGGATCCGCCCGCCGGGGAACAGCCATGTGAATGGGTCAAACCGATAGCAACTATTGGTCTGCTTCCAGACGGGTCGCCTGCCAGCACACAGGATCCGAGGGCAGAGATAGTCAGCACGTTTCGAAGCGCCACCGGCCTCGAGTGGACCGAGCGGTCGATACCGAAGGACTGGGTCGCCTCGGACCACTCGGACGCCGAGAACGAACGATTCGGCATACCCGCCCGTCCGAAGGATCCGGACGGGTTACGGACCTGGAACGAAGCAGCGCCTCGATTTCATACCGAGATCGGGGAAAGGTGCGTCAACACCACCCCCGACTTCCACTATGGAACGACTAACACGTCGAATTGGTCCGGAGTCGCGGTCAACAGTGCCCAGAACGGCATAACCAATGTTCAGATGGCATGGGTTCAGCCCAGTCTAGTCTCACATTGTGCGCACTCAAGTATGCACGCAATCTGGACTGGCATTGGCGGTTACAAGAATGGTAGTCAAGCGCTGGTTCAAGCTGGATTCGATGCGACAACCGGTCCGTATGGTGGGACTGGGCCTATCAATGACTCGGTCGCATGGTGGGAACTTCTTCCTGCTGGACCGGTCTTCAACCCTTCGGTGCACTTGGTTTCTGGTCAGACAGCCTCTTCAACCGTATCCGCCAACGCTACAAATGCTCTGTTCTCAGTCGTGAATTGGTCTACTGGTGTGGTATGGAATGCGGGCACAGCCGTCGGGCCTGGCCAATACGACGGAACATCGGCTGAGGTCGTTGACGAGCTGATATACGGGAACGGTCCCGGTGGCTTTCCTTGGGAGTTCCGGCGAACGACCAATCCGACGATCTCTACACCGACGTTCAACAACGGTACGACCTTCGCGAGCGCTGGCGCGCTTGTCGATAACGTCAACTTGACGCGTGGCTCCGGGTTCATCGGCGTCGGGTTCTTCAACTCGGGTAGCAATCAAGCGTCAGAGACCTGGCAGAAATGCATTTGAGGTGATCTGCGCCAGTGAGACAGCTCTGGCTGCGAAAGGGAAGCGAAGGTGGAGTACCTGAGCCGAGAAGCTTTCGTTCAACGGCTGTTCCACGAGATTGATGTGGACGATGGCGACGGCGAAGCGGAGCTCGTGACCCAGTACGGAGTCGACTCTCTGTCGGCGATGCTCTTGGTGCTCGCGACCGAAGAACTCAGTGGTACAAGTGCCGAAGCATCTGATGTTCCTTCATTTTCGTCTATGAACGACTTGTATGAACACTACGTTCGCTTGATGGCTCGTCGATAGGTCTGGACCTCGAGATGCCCACCGAACACGCCCCGCCGGATCTTGATCGACGCATGAAGGGTCGGTGGTGTCAGTTGCGCCCCGTGCTTCCTTCTGATTCGGTGTGGCTCTATATGCTGATGGAGAGCGCCAAGGAAGCATATCGATTTCGATTTCGAGACGCTCAGCCGTCATTTGAAGCGGTAGCCGCCCGCGATCCCTCTGTGTATGCGCACTACATCGTAATGAATGCAGCGAATGGCGAGTCGCTTGGATATGTGGTCGCTCATAACGCAGACATTCGCTCGGGAGTCGCTACGATCAGCGCGATTTCTCATCCCGACGTTCGGGGCGACTTTCGAGCGGTCGAGGGCATACGCCTGTTCGTGGATGACTTGTTTCAGAGGCTTGAGTTCAGGAAGCTGTACGCCGAAGTGTTTGAGTTCAATCGCCTGGTTCTGCAGTCACTAAAGCGCCTTGGCTTTCAGTCTGAAGGTGTACTTGTCGACCATTTGCGATACGGCGGCCGGTATTGGTCACTCCATTTGCTCGCGCTGTATGCGGATGCTTGGCGTCGTTGGTCGTTTGACAGTACCGGTCGGCGATCCACGTAACTTGAACGCCGCACACACGAGACGGACCGCGCAAGGTCCTGGGGCGGCACTCGACCGGCGGCATTGCGCGCCTCTTGGGTGAGGCCCGGCTCGGATTCTGCTGAGGTGAAACGATTCCGGCGCATGAGGTGTGTATTCGGTGTGGACACCGTGGCCACCGTGAGTTCCTTCGAGGACTTCTACAGATCGGAGTTTCGCTCGACCGTCTCGCTCGCGGCCTGGCTGACTCGAGACGCTGCAACCGGGGAGGACCTGGCACAGGAGGTGATGACCGTGATTCAGCGCACGTGGACACACGTACGTGAGCTCGACAATCCCAAGGCCTACCTCCGGCGGCTGGTGATCAACCGTGCGGCGAATGAGCGACGGCGGAAGGGCCGGGAACGTCGAGCCCTGGAGCGCATCGCTGCGACTGGTCCCGCATCGCAACGGATGGCAGCGGATAGCTCCGACGATGCCCTGTGGATAGAGGTGCGCCGTCTCCCGTTACGCCAGAGGGCCACAGTCGCCCTTCGGTATCTAGAGGACCTCTCGACGGACGAGATCGCGGAGGTGCTTGACTGCGCGCCGTCGACCGTGCGAGTGAACCTGCATCGGGCGCACCGACGACTCGCTGAACAACTTGGTAGAACGACTGATACTCCGCAACACTCAGGGGGCGAATAGTGGCAGAGATCGAGGACCAGCTGCGGTTGGCTGCAAAGCGCACTCATGCAGAAGCCGCCAGTGTGGATGTCGACGCTCGGCTTCGGGAGTTGGGCGATGGCCGCTCGGGCTCCCGGATCACCAGTCTGCTCGGTGCATTTGCTGCAATAACGATGGTGCTAATCGTCGGAAGTGCCATCGTCGTGTGGCGAGGTTCGTCTGATGAGGTCGTTACGGAACCCTCGGGCCGAAGCGCCGCATACGCGCCCGAAGATGGCGAGATCGTCAGTCGGGTTGTGGGGAGGGCTGTCAACTCCTCGTTGCCGGTTGGTTCGCTAACCTTTGCCGATACGGATGCCACGTTCGCTGAACAGGTTCGTGTCGCTACAGCGATCGTGCAGGGGACCGAGAGTTACGTGCATCCGGTCGAACTTGGGGAATGGGCTGTCATCGGAGTGACTGTCGCCAAGAACTCGGGCTGTGCGGGGACTCCCTCCAAGGTCGACGTGCGCGAATCCGAGGTGTTGTTGGCGTGGACGGACTCAGATCGACCTAATTGTGTTGGAAATGGAGCTCCGGAGACGTACTTCGTCGCCGTACCAGCAACGAATCTCCCGAGGCGGTTCGTCCTCGTCCTGCCCTCGTCGGTCTCGGGCGCGGCATCGACGACATCTGTCAGCGTGATTCGGAACCCACAGTAGGTCCTTGTTGCTGAGGACGGCTCTCGGGCTATAGCCATGTGGCCCGACGGTGTGGCCCTCACTCTGGACCGGCCCGATGGTCCAAGTTGACCGAACGGCACCAGAAGCAACCAGCGCCTGAGGGCTTGATGCTCTCGGCTGGCTGGACGATGACCCGGCACTAACCGCCGAGCGCTAGTCGAAGACGTTGTGGAGGTTCATCTCGAGGACTGCCAGTCGCTGAGCAAACTCCAGGTCCACTGGCTTGGCGCTCGGGTCCCGTTCGATCTCCCAGCGCAGCTCGTCCGCGGCCTGTGCCAGCGTGCGGCTGACGCGACAAGCCGTCGTCTCGTCGAGGCTGGCGAAGCTCAAGTGCTGGAAGGTCATCGCCTTCTCGGCGACCAGACGGTCCGCCTCGCCATCGCCGAGCTGTTCGAACTTCGCGAACAGCTGCCGCCAAGCCCAGTTAGACACGCCCCACACCTCGACGTGCGGGATCGAGATCACGCCGCTCACGACTGAGCTATCGGCACAGTCAACCGCCCGCTGAACAACGCTGCCGCAGCCACAGCCCACACGGCTCCACCGGAGTGAAGCCGGCA
>JAEXGP010000005.1 GCA_023450775.1 Actinomycetes bacterium
CCGGTGCAGGTGCGGCCTCGGGCGCCGGCGCGGCCGGCGCCTCGACCGGTTCGGCCGGCGCCGCCTCGGCGGTCGGTGCGGCGCCATCGCCCAGCACCGCGAGGACGGTGCCGACGTCGACCGTGTCGCCCTCGGGGACCCGGATCTCCGACAGGACGCCCGACGCGGGCGCCGGGACCTCGGTGTCGACCTTGTCGGTGGACACCTCGAAGAGCGGCTCGTCCTCGGTGACGGACTCGCCCACCGACTTGAACCAGCGGGTGATCGTCCCCTCGGTCACGCTCTCACCGAGCTGCGGCATCACGATGTCGGCCATGGCCGTTCCCTTCAGGCCGGCGCCTCCGCCGGCACGTCGAGCTCTGCGTTCCGGCCCGGGGCACCCGGGCCGGGCCCGAGCCTACTTGTCTTCAACTTGTCTCTAGTGCCGTTCGTTCCCGAGAGCGCCGTTCGTTCCCGATCCGTGGCACGAACGGCCGATCCGCGGTCCGAACGGCACCGGGCCGCGCCGCCGGCACGGCTCAGCCGTGGAGGGACCTTCCCGTGAGGGCGAGCACCGATTCGCCGAACAGCTCGGTCAGCGAGGGGTGCGGCTGGATGAAGGCGGCGACCTCGTCCACGGTCGCCTCCCAGTTCACCGCCAGGTACCCGCCCGAGAGCTGCTCGGTGACCCACGGACCGACCATGTGGACGCCGAGCAGCGTGCCGGCGGAGCCGTCGGGCCGCTTCTCGGCGATGATCTTCACCAGTCCCTCGGGCTGGCCCAGGATCATCGCCCGGGAGTTGCCGCCGAAGCGGTGCTTGGAGGTCACGACCTCGTAGCCGGCCTCCTTGGCGGCGGCTTCGGACAGACCGGCGAAGGCCACCTCGGGCTGGCAGTAGATCGCCCAGGGCACCTTGGCGTTGTCGACCGGCACCGGAGTCTCGCCGAGGATGTCGGTGATCACGCAGATCGCCTCGGCGAAGCCGACGTGGGCCAGCTGCGGTGTGGCGATGACGTCGCCGATCGCCCAGACGGACGGCTCGCCGGTGCGGTACAGGTCGTCGACGTCGATGAAGCCGCGGTCGGTGATCTTCACGCCCGTGCCGTCGGCCAGGAGGCCCTCGGTGTACGGGGCGCGGCCGACCGAGACGACCACCAGGTCGGTCTCGAGCGTCTCGCCGTCGCCGAAGCTGACGGTCGTGCCGCCGCCGGGGCCGGGCTGGTGACCGGTCACCGCCACCCCGGTCCTGACGTCGATGCCCTTCTTCTTGAACGACTGCAGGACCACGCGGGTCACGTCGTCGTCGCAGCCCGGGAGGATCTTGGGCAGCGCCTCGAGGATCGTGACCGAGGCACCCAGGTCGGCGAGCGTCGAGGCGAACTCGCAGCCGATGGCGCCGCCGCCGATCACGACCGCGCGCTCCGGCACGCCCGGGATCTCGAAGAACTCGTCCGAGGTCACCACGGGACCGCCGGGCTCGAACCCGGGGATCACCCGCGGCACCGAGCCGGGGGCCAGGATCACGGCGTCGGCGGTCAGCGTGGCCGACTCGGCGCCGTCGGGGCCGCCCACCACCGACACGGTGCGGTCGGGACCGAGCGTGGCGGTGCCGTCGAGGATCGTGACCTTGCGGTTCTTGAGCAGCCCGACGACGCCGCCGGCCAGCTTGTCGATCACCGCCTGCTTGCGCTCGAGCGTGGTCGACCACTCCAGCCCGATGGGCTCGACCTTGACGCCGAAGTCGCCGGCGTGGGCGACCGTGCGCACCACCGCTGCGGTCTCGAGCAGCTCCTTGGCGGGGATGCACCCCCGGTGCAGGCAGGTGCCGCCCACCTTGTCCTTCTCCACCAGGGCGATGTCGAGCCCCGCGGATGCGCCGTAGAGGGCGGCGCCGTAGCCCGCCGGTCCGCCACCGATGATCACCAGGTCGAAGTGCGTCTGCTCCACGGGGCCGAGACTACCGACGCCGCCCAGGCGCCCCCGACTCGGCCTCCTGCGTCCCGCTCGCAGCCGCCGCGGACCTCGTGTGCGACCGGGCTCAGATGATCTGCGCGGCCTGGACCGCGAACGCGACGAGCACTGCCAGCCCGCACAGCAGGGCGAGGATGATCAGCATCCGGGTGCTCACGCCCGGAAGGATAGGGCTCCGCACGACGCGGTCAGCACCGGCCTGAACCCCTGCGACGTGCCCGCAGCGTTCTCGCAGAACCCTCACCTTGCTCTCGGGAGACTCTCAGGAACCACGGCGAGACTGATCGACGTGAGCACGACCGCCGCGCTCGGCGCGACCCGTCCCCCGACCCTGCTGCTCGTCGACGACGAGGACAACCTGCGGTCCATGCTCGAGGCCGCGCTCCGCCACTCGGGCTTCGACGTGCACCCCGCCGCCAGCGGTCGGGAGGCGATCGACGTCGCCACGGGGCTGCGGCCGGACCTGATCGTGCTCGACGTGATGCTGCCGGACCTGGACGGCTTCGAGGTGTGCCGGCGCCTGCGCAACGACGGCGTCCGCACCCCGGTGGTCTTCCTGACCGCCAAGGACGCCACCGAGGACAAGGTGCGGGGACTCACCCTCGGCGGCGACGACTACCTGGTCAAGCCGTTCAGCCTCGAGGAGCTCGTGGCCCGGATCGGCGCGGTGCTCCGGCGCACCGGCGCGGTCGGTGCGGACACGAGCGTGCTGCGCTGCGGCGATCTGGTGCTCGACGACGACGCCCACCGCGTGACGCGCGCCGGCGAGGAGGTCCAGCTGTCGCCCACCGAGTTCAACCTGCTCCGGTTCCTCATGCAGAACGCGGGACGGGTCATGTCGAAGGCGCAGATCCTGGACCACGTGTGGGAGTTCGACTTCGGCGGCGACGGCGGGATCGTCGAGACCTACATCGGCTACCTCCGTCGCAAGGTCGACACCGTGGAGCCGAAGATGATCCAGACGATCCGCGGCGTGGGCTACACGCTGCGCGTCCCCGCCTGACATGTCCGACGACGGCGGGCGCCGTGGCGGCCTGTCGCTGCGTGCCCGCGTGCTGTGGGCCATGGGGCTGGTCGCGCTGGTCCTGCTGATCGCCGGCGTCGTCGTCGTGCGCACCACGTCGTCCCACCTGCTCGACCAGGTCGACGCGCAGCTCGAGCGTGCCTCCGGACCGGCGTACGCGCCCCGACCCGGCACCGGCTACCAGCAGCCGCCCGGCGGCACCGAGCTGCCCACACCGCCGGCCGAGGTTCCCGACGCCACCGACGAGGACGCGTCCTTCAACACGATCTACGTCGGCTTCGTCGACGGCTCGACGATCCGCTCGATCCGCGTTCCCAACTCCAGCGACGACACCGGTCGACCGGACCTGTCGACCGAACAGATCCGGTCCGCAGCCACCGACGGGCAGCCGATCACGGTCGACTCGACCGACGCCGGCGAGCGCTACCGAGTGGTCGTCCACGAGGACGAGCGCGCCGGCGTGCTGGTCGTCACGGGGCTGCTCCTCACCGACGTCGACGGCGCCACGCAGCGCCTGGTCGTGGTCCTGGTCGTCACGGGCGTCGTGCTGCTGGCGGTGCTGGCGCTGATCTCGTGGTGGGTGCTCCGCCTGGGCGTCCGGCCGATCAAGGAGATGACCACCGCGGCCACCGACATCGCGGCGGGCGACCTGTCGCACCGAGTCCCCCCGGCGCCGCCGGGCACCGAGGCGGCGGAGCTCGGCGAGGCGCTCAACGTGATGCTCGGCAACATCCAGGCCGCGTTCGACGAGCGCGAGGCGTCGCAGGAGCGTCTGCGACGGTTCGTCGGCGACGCCAGCCACGAGCTGCGGACGCCGGTCACGACCATCCGGGGCTACGCCGAGCTCCAGCGCGCCGGCGGTCTGGAGGACCCCGAGCAGCTGGACGCCGCCATGCGCCGCATCGAGGCCGAGTCGGTCCGCATGGGCAACCTCGTCGGCGACCTCCTCCAGCTCGCCCGCCTGGACCAGGGCCGCCGTCCCCGGCGCGAGCGCGTCGACCTGGCTCTCGTGCTGCGCGATGCCGCCGCCGACTTCTCGGCCGTGCACCGCGACCACACGCTCGAGCTCGAACTGCCCCCACCCACCGACGAGGTCGCCGTCGTCGGCGACCCCGACCTGCTCCACCAGATCGTCGCCAACCTGCTCGGCAACGCGGGAGTCCACACGCCGCCCGGGACGAACGTCGAGCTGCGGCTGCGCCGCCGGGCCGCCCTGGCCGAGCTGGTCGTCGCGGATGACGGGCCGGGCATGTCGGCCGAGGACGCAGCGCAGGCGTTCGAGCGGTTCCACCGTGCGGATCCGTCCCGCACCCGTGCGAGCGGCGGCAGCGGCCTGGGTCTCTCGATCGTGCAGGCGGTGGCCGAGGCGCACGGCGGGGACGTGGAGCTCCACGCCGAGCCGGGCCGGGGCACCCGTGTCACCGTGAGGTTCCCGCTGGCGCCCGACGGCGAGACCGGCAGCGCGACTGCCGGCGGCGCGACCGCCGGCGGTACAGGCCCGGACGACGTCGCGGCCCGACCCCCTTCGTGAGCCGTGGGCTCCCCCGGTAACCTCGCGCCGACGGCCGGCGGTGGCGACGGCGAGGTTCGAGAGGAACAGCGGTGCAAGACGCGCTTGGTGAGGTCCAGTCCGTGCTCGTGCTCGGCGGCGGCTCCGACATCGGTCGGTCGCTGTGCGTCCGGCTCGCCCGGACCCGCTGCCGCACCGTGATCCTGGCGGGGCGGCCCGAGGACGACATGGAGCCCGTCGCCGAGGCGGTCCGCGCCGCGGGCGCGGAGACCGTCGAGCTCGTGCACTGGGACTCGACCGACGTCGAGAGCCACCAGAAGGTGATCGACGACGTGTTCGACCGCCATGGCGACATCGACCTCGTGTACGTGCCGGCCGGCATCCTGGGCAGCCAGGCCGCGTTCGACGCCGATCCGGTCTTCGCGGCGAAGGCCGTCGAGATCAACTTCGGCGGGCTGGTCTCGGCCACGCTCGTCGTCGCGGAGCGGCTCCAGCGCCAGGGCCGGGGCACGATCGTGCTGATGTCGTCGGTGGCCGGGCTCCGCGGCCGCAAGGACAACTTCGTCTACGGCTCCACCAAGGCCGGGCTCGACGCGTTCGGCCAGGGGCTGGGCGACGCGCTGCAGGGCACGGGCGTGAAGGTCGTCGTGGTCCGTCCGGGCTTCGTCCGCACGAAGATGACCGAGGGCATGGACGCCGCGCCGTTCTCCACGACGCCCGACAAGGTGGCGCAGCTCATCGTCGACGGCCTGGCCAAGGGCCAGGAGGTGATCTGGGCGCCGCCGCTCCTGAAGTACCCGTTCTTCGTCTTCCGGCTGCTCCCCCGCTTCGCCTGGCGCATCGTCGCCGACCGCGCCGCCGGCTGAGCCTCGGAGGAACCCGCGTCCGGACCGCGCTCGTCGGAGCGGGAGCTGCGGTCGCCGGCGGCGGGTAGCCGGGACCTCCCCGCGGTAGGAAGTCGGGATGGACATCGCCGTCACCGGCTCGACCGGCCTCATCGGCACCGCGCTCGTCGACCGCCTGCGGGCCGACGGCCACCGCGTGCTGCGACTCGTGCGGCCCGGCGGCGGCTCGTCCGGACCCGACGACGACACGGCGGAGTGGGATCCGGCATCGGGCACGATCGACGCCGGCGCGCTCGAGGGCCTGGACGGCGTCGTGCACCTCGCGGGTGCCGGCATCGCGGACTCGCGCTGGACCGACCAGCAGAAGGACCGGATCCTGTCGTCGCGGCGGCTCGGCACCACGCTGCTCGCCACCACGCTCGCCGGCCTGGACCGACCGCCGGCCGTGCTGCTGTCGGGCTCGGCGATCGGCTGGTACGGCGACACCGGTGATCGGGCGACCGACGAGACCGGCGGGGCCGGCGACGACTTCCCCGCGCGTGTCTGCCAGGTGTGGGAGGGCTGCACGGCGGCGGCGGCCGACGCGGGCATCCCCGTGGCGCATCTTCGCACCGGCATCGTGCTGGACGACTCGGGCGGCGCGCTGGCCAAGCAGCTGCCGTTCTTCCGGTTCGGCCTCGGCGGCCGCTCGGGCTCGGGCCGGCAGTTCCAGAGTTGGATCAGCCTGCGGGACGAGGTGGGCGCGATCGTCTTCCTGCTCGAGCGCGCGGTCGGAGCCCGCACCGGCGACGGCACCGCGATCACGGGTCCCGTCAACCTCGTCGCCCCGGAGCCGGTCCGCAACGCCGAGTTCGCCGCCACCCTCGCCCGGGTGCTGCACCGGCCCACGTTCATCATCCCGATGGCCGGCCCCCGGCTCCTCTACGGCCGGGAGCTCGCCGATTCGCTGCTGCTGACCAGCCAGCGCATCGTGAGCGCGGTGCTGGCCCGGGAGGGCTACGACTTCCAGGACCCGGTGCTCGAGCCGGCACTGCGCACGATCCTGGGCCGCTGAGGTGCCCGCCGGCGTGATCGGCACCTATCGTCGCTGACCATGGCAGCCCCGCAGACGTCCACCCCGGACGCCACGAACGACCCGTCCGCCCCGACCTCGTCCACCGCGACCTCGGTGTCGGTCAGCCGGCTGATCCCGGCGGAGGCCCAGCGGCTGTTCGACCTGGTCGCGGACCCGACGATGCACCCCGTGCTCGACGGCTCCGGGTCGGTCCGGGGCGTCAAGGGGCCCAAGCGCAAGCTGGCGCTCGGCGACCGCTTCCGCGTGGACATGCGGATCGGCCTGCCGTACTTCATCTCCAACACGGTCGTGGAGTACGCCGAGGGCCGCCGGATCGCGTGGGCCCACATCGGGGGGTGGCGCTGGCGGTGGGAGTTCGAGGAGCTGGAGCCGGTCGACGGGGAACCGATCACGCGGGTCACCGAGACCTTCGACTGGTCCACGTCGAAGGCGGGGAACTACCCGACCCTCCTGGGGTGGCCGGAGCGCAACCTGAAGTCCATGGAGCGCTCGCTCAACCGGCTCGCCACCTACATCGCGCACACGTCCCAGCCGCTGTGACCCGGACGATCGCCGCCTTCGACTTCGACGGCACCATCACCAAGCGCGACACGCTCGTGCCGTTCCTGGCCAAGGTGTCCGGACCGGCGCGGTTCACCTCGGCCTGCGCGCAGCTCGGTCTGCTCGGCGCCCGCCGCAAGGTGCCGCTGCAGGACCGCGACCGGATCAAGGAGCACATGATCGAGCTGCTGCTCGGCGGCCGCTCGGAGCACGACCTGCAGCGCGCCGGCGAGCGCTACGCCCGGGACCTGCTGACCGGCGACCGCCTGCGGCCCGACGTCGTGGCCCGCATCCACGAGCACCACCGCGTCGGCCACGGCACGGTGATCGTGTCGGCGTCGCTGATCTACTACCTGGAGCCGATCGCCCGGGAGCTGTCGATGGACGGCGTCATCGGCGTGGAGCCCGAGGTGGTGGACGGGGTCCTGACCGGCCGGCTGGCCCGCCCCAACGTGCGGGCCGACGAGAAGGCGGTGCGGCTGCGGGAGTGGCTCGGCGCCGCGCCCGACGGCGAGCTCGACGTCACCGTCCACGGCTACGGCAACAGCTCTGGCGACCACGCGCTGCTGGACATGTGCGAGCAGGGCTGGTGGTTCGGCAAGGCCGCCAAGGTGCCTGGGCGGGCCAAGCCCTTCCGCCCCGGCTCCCCGCTCACCTGACCCCGAACGCGATTCTGACCACCAAGAACGCTGCTATTTCACGTTCCCGGTGGTCAGAATCGTCGGATGCGCCCGGCGGACGCCGGGCTCAGGTCACTTCGGCTGCATGCGCATGCCGGAGTCGATGCGCACGGACTCGCCGTTGATGTAGCTGTTGCGCAGCAGCTCGAGGGCGAGCGACGCGTACTCCGAGGCCTTGCCCAGGCGCTTGGGGAACAGCGTGCCGGCGCCCAGCTTCTCCTTGAACTGCTCGGCGGCCTCGCCCTGGCCGTAGATCGGGGTGTCGATCAGGCCCGGGATGATCGTGTTGACCCGGATGCCGACGGCGGCGAGGTCACGGGCGATGGTCAGGGTCATGCCCACGACGCCGGCCTTGGAGGCCGAGTACGAGGCCTGGCCGATCTGGCCCTCGACCGCGGCGACGGACGCCGTGTTGACGATGGCGCCGCGCTCGTTGTCCTCGTTCGGCTCGTTCTGCGACATGGCCGTGGCGGCCAGGCGGCAGACGTTGAACGTGCCGATCAGGTTGATCTCGATGACCTTGCGGAAGATCTCGAGGTCGTGGGCCGACTCGTAGGTGCCGTCGCGACCGATCGTGCGGGTGGCCCAGCCGATGCCGGCCGAGTTCACCGCGGCGCGCAGCGGGCCGAGCTCCTTGGCCGCCTCGATGGCGGCGATGACCTGGTCGGTGTTCGTGACGTCGCACTCGGCGAAGACGCCGCCCACCTCGGACGCGAGGGCGTTGCCCTTCTCGGCCTGGCGGTCCAGGTCGAGGATCACGACCTTGGCGCCGGCGTCGGCGAGGGCACGCACGGTGGCCTCCCCCAGGCCCGAGGCGCCACCGGTGACGAGTGCAGATGCTCCGTTGAGTTCCAGCATGCGGCGCACTGTATTGACCGGGCGGTCAAGAGCGCCAGACGGCGGCACGGCGGCCCATCGGCCCGCCAGGAGCCAGCAACGGCGGACCCTCATCGCAGGCGGCGACCTGCCGATGGACCTCCCATGACGACCAGCTCCGCCGACACGACCACCACGACCGCGCCCGACTCGTCGACCGGTCCGGCCAGCGGCTCCTTCGAGCCGACCTGGGAGTCCGTCTCCACGCACACCGTCCCGGCCTGGTACGACGACGCAAAGCTCGGCGTGTTCCTGCACTGGGGCCTGTACTCCGTGCCGGGCTGGGCGCCGCAGGTGGCGAACATCCAGCAGCTGCTGCGCGACGAGGGCCCGGCGGGGATGTTGCGCTCCAACCCGTACGCCGAGTGGTACCGCAGCTCGATGCAGATCCCGGGCAGCCCCACCCAGCAGCACCACCACGAGGTGTACGGCGCCGCGCCCTACGACGACTTCATCACCGAGTTCGACGCCGGCTCGATCGACGCCGACCTCGACCAGCTCGCCGGCGTGTGCCAGGACGCTGGCGCCCGCTACGTGGTGCTGACGACGAAGCACCACGAGGGCTTCACGCTCTGGCCGTCGCAGCAGCGCCACCCGGTCAAGGGCGCGTACCGGGCCCAGCGCGACATCGTCGGCGACCTCACCGCCGCCGTTCGGGGCCGCGGCATGAAGATGGGCCTCTACTACTCGGGCGGCTACGACTGGCCGTGGAACGACGCGGTGATCGCCAAGGCGGCCGACACCTCGCTCGCCGTGCCGGCCGATCCGGCGTACAACGCCTACGCCACCGCGCACGTCCGCGAGCTCATCGACCGCTACGCACCGTCGGTGCTGTGGAACGACGTGTGCTGGCCCGCCGGCGGCGACCTGGCCGCCCTGTTCGCGCACTACTACAACACGGTCGACGACGGCGTCATCAACGACCGCTGGCTGCAGCCGACCGGGCCCCGCAACCGGGTGAGCGACGCCGTGTCGACCGGCATCGGCGAGCTCGTCCAGGCCACCTGGCAGCATCTCCCCGAGCAGTGGAAGTCGCTGACCTTCCCCGCCGCGCACCACTTCGACTTCAACACCCCCGAGTACGCGGCCTTCGACGAGATCCGCGAGAAGAAGTGGGAGTCGACCCGCGGCGTCGGCCACTCGTTCGGCGCGAACCGCAACGAGCGCCCGCAGGACATCGTGACGACGACAGAGCTCGTCCGGATGCTGTGCGACGTGGTGTCCAAGAACGGCAACCTGCTCATCGGCATCGGCCCGGGCCCCGACGGCCGGGTCCCCGAGCAGCAGGTCGCCCCGCTCCGCGGGCTGGGCGAGTGGATGTCGGTCAACGGCGAGGCGCTCTACGGCTCGCGGCCCTGGACCGTGCCGTCGACGACCACCACCGAGGG
>JAEXGP010000030.1 GCA_023450775.1 Actinomycetes bacterium
ACCGCTCCTGGTCGATGTAGAGCTCGGTGGCCGTGCCCCCATCGGGGGTCGGGTAGGGGACCGGCTGCGCCGCGGTGCCGAGCTCGGCGCCGGGGAACTTGTCGACCAGCTCGGCGAGGGTCTCCCCGGGCTCGGCGAGGAAGCTCGCGACGTAGACGAGCGCGGTGACCTTCGGGTTGCCGTCGGCCGCGTGGCTCAAGACGACGCCGCCGCACGAGTGACCCGCCAGCACGATCGACCCGTCGATGGAGTCGAGCACGCTCCGCAGGTACTCGGCGTCGCTCTCGATCCCCCGGAGCGGGTTGGCGGCAGCGATCACGGGGTAGCCGGCCTGCCGAAGTGCGCTGATCGAACCGTTCCAACTCGACGAGTCGGCGTACGCCCCGTGGACCAGGACGATCGTCTGCTTCGGGGTGTCACTCATGATGGGTGCTCCTTGCGCTGATCCGGGCGGTCGGTCCGTCCGGTCAGCTCACAGTGCGCCCGGCACCCGGTCCGTCGTCTCCCTCAGCCGCGTAGTCCTGGCCGTCGCGTCCGGGACTACGCGCTGCGAGGTCCTCGACCTGAGGGGCGATCGGAGCAACTCGGCGCGCCCGCGCAGGGTTCGCTGCACCGGCGTCAGTGAAAGATGTGCACGAATCCATTGCGGTGGGGTGAGGAGCGTGGCACCCTGTCGCCGCCGACAGGGGCGGTCGGCATCTGCAGGGCGTGTACGGGAGGGTGCATGAGCTCGGTGATGCTGTGTGGGAAGTGCGGCGCCTCAGTCGGGCTCGACGAGAGGTTCTGCGGCACGTGCGGATCGCCTCGGGAGCAGGCGGTCGCTGCCGCCGTGGTTCCCGACCCCGACGTGTTCGGTGAGGCCGCTGCGAACGGGGGCGTCGCCCCGCCGAACGCAGCGCCACCCCCGTATGCCCCGCCGGCTGCCTACGAGCCGGTGGGGTCGCCACCCTACGAGCCACCCGCTGCCCATGACCCGATGACGTCTGGTCCCTACGAACCCGCGCCTCAGGTCGTCTACGACCCGACACCCGTCGCAGGCAACAACGGCGGGGTCCCGGAACACCTGCTCGGCGAAGCCGCGCCGAACATGACCTACCTCGGCATGCGACTCCGCTACGAGCCGACGCCGGAGGCCCTGTTCAACCCGCTGACGAACAAGCGCTGGGTGCTGCAGGCGGTGATGCACGCGTTCGTCTTCTGGTTCCTCTGGTCGATCGTCGGGTTCTGCCTGTTCTTCGTCGCGCTGATCATGTCCGCGGCCACCAAGTCCGGGTTCTTCATGGGCGCCTACTTCCTCGGTGCGCTGGTGTCTGGGGTCGCAGTTGCGGGCTTCTGGTTCTTCAAGCCGTTCCCAGCGCTGCTGTCGGAGTGGAAGTTCTCGGTCGACGGCAAGGGCGCAGCCGAGCGCACGGCGTTCGAGCAGATCGCCTACTCGTTCCAGCAGCGCCGCACGCCGGTCGAGAAGATCGGCATCCGCCGCATCACCCAGGCCGGCATGACCCGCGACTACCTCGAAGTCCGGAGCGGCATCTTCTTCGGCTACGTGTCGTGCTTCGCGTACGGCCGGGACCTCTTCATCGCCTGGACGTTCTGGCTCAACCTGTCGCCGGCGCGGTGGTGCCTCCTGTGGCTCAAGGCCCTCTGGCTCATGGTGACGATGCGGGGCTCGGAGCTGTACGTCACGCTCCGCTTCGACGACGCCCGGGCGATGCGCGAGGCGCTGCACGCCGCGAGCCGCGAGGGCGTCGACGTCGCCGCCGGTGAGATCGCCCCGCAGGGCACCGGGACGGTCGGCGGGTCGATCGCGATCGACCTGACCGAGCTCGCAACCATCGACTGACCAGCGCCGTGCTCGTCCCGACATCGCTCCCGGTGCCGGGCATCGTCGCGGACCGGATCGGCGATGCCCACCCTGCGTCGCTGTTCGCGATCCGCATCGATTCGGCGGTCAACCTGCTCGAGGACCGCGAGTACGCAGGACTGCAACGCAACGAGCGGATCCTCAAGGCGCTCTCCGATCAGCAGTCGTTCCTGAACGGACTGCTCGACCCGTCGCTCAAGTGCGCGTTCGATCTCCGGTTCGTCTCCACGCCCGGCTCCGAGACCGCGGTCGACACGGTGCTGCTCGGCCGCACGTGGGGCTCGCTCGATCCGGGTGCGCTCGCAGAGCGGACCGAGGGCCTCGTGCGCCAAGTGCACGCGACGGTGCCGAGGCACGTGCACGCGACGGCGGTGACCGACCCGTCCGAGGTCGGGCGCCTGTTCTGGCCGTTCGACGACGGTGCGCATGTCGAGACGGCGTCGGTGCACCGACGCGAGATCATCGGGACGCCGTCGCGCCCGGATGCGGGTGTCGGCTACTACTTCTCCGTCGTCCCGTTCAACTGGATGCCGACGGACTGGATGAGCTTCTTCGCATCCCTGGCTGCGGCGCCGACCGCGACGGTGGCGTCGGTCGGGCTGCTGCCGATCGAGGTGCCGACCGGCTTCACGCAGAACCTCAACCAGTGGGCTACCTACTTCGGCCGCCTCGCCAAGGAGGACAAGCGCGAAGGCGGCCTGTACCACGGTCAGCGCACCGTCCCCGCCGACGCGTTCGCCGTCGAGGCGGAGCG
This sequence comes from Actinomycetes bacterium, assembly GCA_023450775.1. Taxonomy (GTDB): domain Bacteria; phylum Actinomycetota; class Acidimicrobiia; order Acidimicrobiales; family Microtrichaceae; genus Dermatobacter. Next base: position 2,616 of record JAEXGP010000030.1, read on the forward strand.
CACCTACCAGGACCTGGCTCGCCGCTACGAGCGCCGCGGGTTCGTGATGCGCATCCAGGTCGCTGCCGAGGGACGGCTCCCGCCCGCGCTCGTCGAGTCGTTCGCGGCAACCGTGTCGCCGACGGACCAGACCGAGGGTCGCCAGAGCGAGCGCCAGCGAGCCGCGTCGAGCTTCGAGATCCGCCGGCCCACCAACGACTTCGAGCACGAGATCGCGCACTGGAACCTCCGCACCGTCGACTTCCGCCTCCAGCCCGGACGACCGGAGATCTGGGCCCGTCCGGATCGGCCGACACCCGAGCTGCAGCTGCTCACCGCACTCGGCGACGCCCGCGACGCCAACTGCGCGTTCCGGTTCCCTGTCGCTGTCGACGGGACGCTCCCGGGGGTGAGGGTGCGACGGGGCCGCTTCGGTCACGAAGAGGCGTACGGGAGTGCGGAGCCGTCCGTGACCGTCGGCTACCTGCCCGGCACCGACCAGCCGATCCGCGTCGGTCTGCGCGGCCTCACGAAGCACGCGCTCATCTCGGGCAGCACCGGGTCGGGCAAGACGACCACTGTCCTCGAGCTGCTGCGCCAGCTGTGGGTCGACCACGGCATCCCGTTCCTCGTGATCGAGCCGGTCAACTCCGATGCCGATGACTACCGGCGCCTGCTCGCAGAGCCCGGCTTCGAGGTGCTCGAGGTCATCACCGTCGGCGACGAGGCGCTGCGACCGCTGCGGTTCAACCCGTTCGAGGTCCCCGAAGGCGTCATCGTCGCCGAGCACACCGCGAACCTCCTTGCCTGCTTCAAGGCGGCCTTCGGTCTGTGGGAGCCGCTCCCTGGCATCTACCAGGACGCCCTCAACCTCACGTACCTGCGCTCGGGCATCCTCGCCTCGGAGCGCTCCGGCGGTGTCGACCGGCAGTGGCCGACCGCAGTCGAGTTCATGCGGTCGATGTCGGAGGTCACCGAGGACCTCGGCTACGCCGGCGAGGTGAAGTCGAACATCGAGGCTGCGTCGATCCGACGGGCCCAGCAGCTCGCAACGGGTGTCGCGGCGTCCGCGTTCTTGACGAACCTGCCCAACGACATCGGTTCGCTCATGGACCGGCCCGTCATCCTGGAGCTGAAGACGCTCGGCGCAGGCGACGAGCAGGCGCTGATGATCGCCCTGTTGCTCAACGCGCTCACCGAGCACTACCAGGCGGTCCGCGGCGCCTCGTCGGAGCTGACCCACGTGACGGTCATCGAGGAGGCGCATCGGCTGCTCGCTCGGCCCCAGGGCGGCAAGGGTGACGAGTCGGCACAGGCGAAGGAGAAGGCGGCCGAGGCGTTCGCGAACACGCTCGCCGAGAACCGCAAGTACGGCGAAGGCGTCGTCATCGCCGAACAGATCCCGACCAAGCTCGTGGACGACGCGGTCAAGAACACGAACCTCAAGGTGATGCACCGCCTGACCGCGGACGAGGACCGCCGCTACCTCGGCGAGACGATGGGTCTCGACGACACCCAGCAGCGCTTCGCCACCCGGCTCGGGACCGGGGAGGGCCTCACCTACAGCGACGAGTTCGCCGAGGCGGTCCTCGTCGACGTCCGGCCCCGCGGCGTCTCGACCGGCCCGGTCGCGCCGCAGCGGTCGGACCGGCCGCCGTTCACCGCGTGCGGCGACTGCCGCGCCAAGTGCCGGTTCCGCGGCGCTGCGCTCGCACTGGTCCGCGACCGCGCCGCGGTCGGCGTCGTCACCGACGCGGTCGCGTCGCTCGAGGAGGAAGGGGTCGACGCCGTCGAGCAGGCGGCACGTTGGGACGCCTTGATCGACGGGCTCCGCCGGCAGGTCGGTTCGTTCCCGGCGCTGCCGAGCGAGGAGCCGGGTGTCAGTCACGCCGCGTACTGCTTCTTCCTCCACGCCCTCGGGGTCCGCACGATGCGGTTCAGCCCCGCGTGGCCGCCGGCGGTCGCCGAGCGCCTCGGACTGGTCGAGGGGGTCTGAGCATGGCCGGCGACCAGCCCTCGAAGCCGGCGAACGACAACGCCCAGGCCGCGCAGAAGCCGGCCAACGACAACGCCGGGAAGACTGGTCCGCCGCCGGGTGGTGCTGGCGGCGGCGACAAGGCACCGGCGAGCCAGCCGCCGGCCGACAAGCCCTCCCAGCCCCAGCAGCAGGGCCAGCAGCAGGGCGACCGCGGCCAGCAGGGCCAGCAGCCGAAGGCGGAGCCCCCCGGCGCTCAGCGCGAAGCGGGCGGGGCAGGCAACCAGGGCGGGGCCGGACGCCCGGTGACCGGTGAGGCAGGGCCGGCCGGCGGGGCCCGGCCACAGCAGACCGGGGCCGGCACCGAGGCCCAGCGCGGAGGGGACCGCACACAGGCCAACCAGACAGCCGGCATCCGCGGTGAGGTTCCTGCCGGAGCCTCCGGCGGTGGTTCGCAGCAGAACAAGGACAACTCGGTCGCGACCGCTGACCGCAAGGCCTCTGACGCCAGCGCCGCGAAGGCAATTGACGCGAGACAAGCCGGCACCGACGATGCGAAGGGGAAGGGCGACGGCAGCACCGACCGCAAGGACGGCAACTGGACGGACCGTTCGATCCGCTCCGACTTCAACCGGGCGTCCGGGTCCGACAAGGACGCCAAAGCCGGCGACAAGGACGCCAAGACCGACGGGAAGAACGGCGACAAGACCGGAGGCGGAGGAGACGGGAAGAACGGAGGCGGAGGAGGCGACGCCGGGAAGGCGGAACCGGAGAAGGCCCCGGCCCAGAAGACCGACGCGCCGATGCCGGCCGGCGCACCGGGCGACACCCTCAAGCCCGAGCTCAAGCCTTCCGGTGGCATGGGAACGCCGGGCAGTGCCCCGAGCGAGGCGAGGCCCGGAGGGGGTCGGCCAGGTCAGGGCGGAGCAGGTGACGCCACGGGCTCCCCCGGCAGCAGCGGCGATGGCCGGCCCGGCAACTGGACGGACCGCTCGATCAAGCCCGACTTCAACCGGGCTGCCGGAACCGGAGACGGGAAGAACGGCGGACCCGGTGGCGACAAGGGCGGCGGCACAGGCTCGACCAGAGAGGCCTCTGGCAAGGTCGGTGGCGCCGGCGGTGACAGCGCCGCGCTCGCGTCGACCGGCGCCGAATCCCTCGCGTCGAAGGCACCGGCACCCGGCTCCGACGCCAAGGCGCAAGCCGGGCCGTCGCCAGCCGGAGGGCGCCTCGATGCTGGAGCGAAGGCAGTCGGCGTCGAGCAGGCGCGGCTGCAGGCAGCCGGCACCCTCGACGACAAGACGAACACGACCCTCGGTGCCGCACAGCACGGCCTCACTTCCGAGGCGAACCGGGTCAGGGCCACAGGCGACAGCGCAGAGACCTCGAAGGCGGCTCCGCTTGGCGGCAGCAGCGGAACCATCACCAGCGAGAAAGGGCCTGTGCCGCCGGCCGCACCGTCAGGCCGAGAGGCACAACCTCCCCAGAACACGCCGGTGGCTGCCGAGAAGGCGGCGGTCACCGCGGCATCGAACGAAAGGGTCGCAGCTGAGCAGCCGAAGGCGGCGTCCCAGCCGCCAGGGCCGCCCCCGCCGCCCGACGGTCCGGCGGAGGCAGGGGCCCCACCTGATCCGCCGAGACCCGGCGATTCGGTCGAGCAGACCGACACGTTCCGGAACCTGACTCCCGAGCAGAAGGCCGAGTTCCTCGATCAGTTAGCCAACCGCGTGAACTCCACCGTCGAAGCGCGGCGGGCCGATCCTCACACCAGCGGACTTCACCCGGCGGGCTACGACCCGAAAGGCGGCGCAGCCACATGGGAGGACGCGGTCCGGCGCGACTACAAGTCCGTCTCGGCGACCAAGAACGACGACGGCACGCACACGTTCCGGATGGCGGAGCGGTGGCCCCACGACGGCACCAACCACGGAGCCGACAAGAAGCTGGGCCACCAGTTCTCGGCCAAGAACGAGGACACGCTCAACCGGATCGGCCGCGAGAACGGCGCGTTCATGGCCGTCGGGAAGACCGACGGGATCCCCGACCACTTGGCCACGTTCGACCAGCGGGCCCTGCCCTGCGGTCACGCAGCGGAGCACTTCGCGGACTACAAGATCACCAAGGACTTCACCGCGGATGTCACCAAGGCTGCCGACGCCTTCGGCCGCGACGGCGGCGGTTGGCAGGTCGACATGAAGTCGGTACGGCTCACTCCCGACTCCACACCGGGGAAGACGCCGACGGGCCAGGACATCACCGTGGAGTGGATGCACAACAACGGCTACCTCGAACGGACCTACAGCACCGACCCAGCCCACAGGAGCGGAACATGAACCGGCAGGATCTGGCGGCGGCGATCACAGCAGCGGGCAAGGACCAGTACTTCTGGATCCGCGACGAGCCTCTCCCCGACGAGCTCCCGGACTTCACCACGATCATGGAGCCCGAGGCAGACGGCTCCGGCTGGACCGTCTTCACCGCAGAGCGGGCGCGGAGGATCAACCCGACGCACTTCGACACCGAGGCAGAGGCGTGCGACTACGTGTTCGGCCTTCTCGGCGGCGGGTGAGGCGTGGTCACCGTGCACACCACGAGGAGCTCAACGTGAACGAGACCGAACAGCGCTTCTGCACCAGCTGCGGCTCCCCGCTGCGGGCCGGCACCGCGTTCTGCACGAGCTGCGGCGCGGCATTGTCGTCCGCTGCTGCTTCAGAGGACGCGGGTCCGGCGACCCAGCAGGTCCCGTCCGTCGACGCCGACCCGCCCACCCGGGTCGCACCCGCGGCACCTGTTGCCACGCCATCGCCGACCGCACCGCCGGCCGCGGCGCCGGGCGAGCCGATCGAGACGACCGGTGCACCGCTCACGGCGCCCAGGACGCCGGACCCTCCGGTCTCGAGTGCCCCGAACAACAGGAAGCCAGTCCTCATCGGGGCTGCGATCGCAGCTGCCGTCATCGTCATCGGAGTGGCCGCGTTCCTGCTCTTCGGCTCCGGCGGTGACGACGAGGTGTCGGCCGACGGTGACAACGGCGGCGCCGCTGAGACCATCGACGCCCCGACGACGGCCCGCCCGACGCTGCCTCGGGAGGAGTCGACGCTGCCACGGCGCTCCACCACGACGACCCGGCTGCCGACGACGAGCTACGCCGGGCCTCCCGTCGAGCTCACCCCCTACGGCGCCACCGCAAGCGCGACCGACGCCAACGGGACCGACGAGTGCACGCCGCCGAACAACACGTCGTTCCCCGTCTCGAACCTCTTCGACGGCGACACGTCGACCGCGTGGCGGGTTAACGGGAACGGGACGGGCACGACCATCACGGTCGACTTCGGCGAGACCGTGTCGCTCTCCACGGTCGGGCTCATCCCCGGCTACGCGAAGCGAGATCCGTGCTCCGGTGTCGACCGGTTCCCGCAGGGCTACCGGATCGCATCGGTCACCTACACCTTCGACGACGGCAGCGTCGAGCAGCAGTCGTTCAGCGACTCGCCCACGCTGCAGACCATCCCGGTCGACGTGGACACCCGCCGAGTCCTCGTCACGATCGGCGGTGTGCGCGAACCGCGGTTCCCGGTCGGCTCCGAGGAACGCCGCGAGAAGACGGCGATCTCCGAGATGGCCTTCACCGGCACCGTTCGGTGACCCTCGGCAGACGAGCTGCGGCCTGCGCTGCCGCGGTGCTCGCCGTCGCGGGCGGGGCGTGCACCAGCCGCGACCCCGGCGAGCGGACCGCCGCGACCTCGACGACCGAGCAGGCCACGGTCACGACGGCCGCCGCTCCCACGACCACCACGACGGTGCCGGTCGAGGCACCCTCGACATCGGTCACCACTCCCGGCCCGGTCGTGGTCATCGACCCCGGCCACAACGGAGCGAACGACAGGCACACCGCCGAGATCAACAAGTTGGTCGACATCGGCAACGGCCGAAAGGCGTGCAACACGACCGGTACCGCCACCAACGCGGGCTACCCCGAGCACGCCTTCAACTGGGACATCGCCAATCGGGTCGCCGAACGTCTCCGTGCCGCCGGGTTCGCCGTGGTGCTCACCCGTCCCGACGACAACGGCTGGGGCCCGTGCGTGACCGAGCGTGCGGCGATCGCGAACCGGGCAGGCGCAGCCGCGTTCGTGTCGATCCACGCAGACGGCGGCCCGGCGTCCGGGCGAGGGTTCCACGTCATCATGCCGGCGGACACCAAGGGCCTGACCGATGACATCTTCGAGTCCTCCCGAGCGCTCGGCGCAGCGCTGCACACCGCGATCGAAGAGGGAACCGACATGCCGCCGGCGAACTACATCGGCGACCGCAACGGCTTCGACACCCGCAGCGACCTCGGAGGGCTCAACATGAACGACGTCCCTGCCGTCTACGTGGAGAGCGGGAACATGCGCAACGCCACCGACGTCGAATTGCTCATGGACGACCAGTTCCGCGACCACTTCGCCGACGCGCTCGCGGCCGGCATCGCCTCGTTCGTCCGCGGCGGCACCGGCTGATGCATCTGCCCGCTTCGGTCAGGTGACCAGGCGGATCGGCCGTCGGGCATCTGGTTCGGGGCATTCGCCGGTTCAGTCCTCGACCCACTCCGCGAGCTCGATGGTGACGCCCTCGGGGCCCTCGAAGAACCGCAGCTTCCGGCTGACGAAGTCGAGCTCGTCATTCATGGGCTCGATGCCGACCGACGCCAGGTGCGCGGTCGCCGCACCGAGGTCGTCCACACGGAGCGCGAGGTGGTTCATGCCCCGGCGGGTCAGGTTCGACGGAACGGCGCCCGCCGGATCCAGCCCGTCGTCGGTGAAGTGCAGCAGCTGGATCTCGAACCGTGGCTCGGCGCCCTGGAGGGCCAGCGTCACGTGGTCGGCCCGCATGTCGGGCATTCCCATGTACGCCGCAGGGGTGCCACCGTCGATGAACGCGTCGTGGTCCCGGCGGAACCCGAAGTGGCCCAGCAGCTCGACCGCCGCGTCGAGGTCGCTGACGGCGATCGTGATGTGATCGGGGTTGCGACCCCACGACGGCGGCGTGTCGGGCACGGCGCCGAACGTACTCCGCGAGGCCCTCGTTTCGTTCCACCTTTTCGACGCTCGAGCGTCGAAAAGGTGGAACGAAACGCCGGATCCGGGGTGGCGAAGTACCGTGCGCCGATGGCCACCCTGTTGCGAGAGCACGCCGAGGCCCACGGCGACCGGCCGGCGATCATCGACGCCGACGGCCAGGTCGCCTGGACCGATCTGGACCATCGCGTCGACCGACTCGTGGAGGCGCTCCGGGAGCGAGGGCTGACCGAGGGCGATCGGGTCGTGCTGATGGGCGGCAACCAGCGCGAGACGCTCGAGGTGACGCTCGCCTGCCTGCACGGCGGATGGATCGTGGTCCCGGTGAACTGGCACTGGGTCGCCGATGAGGTGGCCCACGTACTCGGTGACTGCGAGCCGAGGGCGGTGGTGGTCGACGCCCGTTGGACCGACGTGATGAGCGAGGCGGTCGCCATGTCGCCGGCGGAGCGGGTCCACCTGGCCATCGACCCGGAGCCGCCGCCGGGGTTCGAGCCCTACGAGCACGTGCTCGCCTCGGCCTCCGGCGACGAGCCGGACGACCAGGTGCGCGGCGGCGTCATGTTCTACACATCCGGCACCACCGGTCGGCCCAAGGGAGTGAAGGGCGGGTTGACCGGTGTCGGGGGACCACCCGAGATCTGGCAGCTCGTGGCCGGCAGCCTGGGCGACACGCTCGAGATCGCGCAGGACGGTCCCGTGCAGCTCGTCTGCGGCCCGATCTACCACTCGGCCCAGTGGGTGTTCGGCGTGATGCCGTTGGTGCTCGGGGCCACGATCGTGCTCCAGCACCGCTTCGAGGCCGAGGAGGTCCTGGCCCTCATCGACGAGCACCGGGTCACGGGCGTCCACCTGGTGCCGGCCCAGTTCGTCCGCCTGCTGCGCGTGCCGGACGACGCGCGCGAGCGCTTCTCGGGCGAGAGCCTTCACCGCGTCCATCACGGCGCCGCGCCCTGCCCTCAAGAGGTGAAGCGTCAGATGATCGCGTGGTGGGGGCCGATCGTCACCGAGTACTACGGCGGAACCGAGGGCGGGTTCATCACCACGATCTCGTCCGAGGAGTGGACGGAGCGACCCACGAGCGTCGGCCGGCCGATCTCGACCGTCGACGTGCTGGTCGTCGGCGACGGCGGCCAGCTGCAGCCGCCCGGCACCGCCGGCGACCTCTACTTCCGCAGCAAGCTCGGGATCGACTTCGAGTACCACAACGCCGAGGAGAAGACGGCCGGCGCGCACCTGGAGCCGGGCGTGGGCACCCTCGGCGACGTCGGCTGGCTCGATGAGGACGGCTACCTGCACCTGTCGGACCGGCGGATCGACATGGTGATCAGCGGCGGCGTCAACATCTATCCTGCCGAGATCGAGTCCGTCCTCGGCGGCCACCCTTCGGTGGCGGACGTGGCGGTGTTCGGCATCCCCGACGACGAGATGGGCGAGCGGGTGATGGCGGCGGTGGTGCCGGCGCCGGAGGTCGAGGGCGACGACGCGCTGGCCGAGGTGCTCGAGGCCCATGCCCGCGAGCACCTGGCCGGCTATAAGGTGCCTCGCGAGTGGAGCTTCCGCGACGAGCTGCCCCGCACCGAGAGCGGGAAGCTGCTCAAGCGCACGCTGCGCGACCCGTACTGGGCCGAGTCGCAGCGATCCATCTGATCAGTCCCGTCGCTCCCGACGGACTGCAGGATGCTGGCAGCTGTCGCTGGCCGGCGGCGTCTCGATCGGCATGACCCTCAGAACGCCTGGGAGTGGATCTGGCTCAGCACCACCTCGCCGGCGATCCCGATGGCCGTCGTCACCGGCAACCACCGCAACCAGGCCCAGCGTCTCGGCAGGAGCACGGCGAGGACGATGCCCACGGTGATCCAGAACACGGCGCTGCCCACGTAGCCGAGGTCGACGGCGTAGACCCAGATGCCCTCTGCCAGGAACGCCGCGGGCAGCACCATCGACGCCGGCGCGGCGAGCCGCTCAGGCCCCCGGCGCCACAGCTGCCCGGCCGCCCCGAACACGGGTCCGCCGACGAGCGCGCACACCGTCCAGAAGAGGATGAACGACCGGCTCGCCGGGAACCCTCGCAGGTTGGCCGTCACGTAGTACCCGGCGACCTGGCTCAGGCAGCAGAGCACACCGGCCGACGCGCCCGCCGGCGCGGTCCGCATGACGGCGCCGATCAGGAACGGGACCACGAGCCAGGCGCTCGCCGAGTTGACCAGCGGGATCAGGGTCCCGTCGAGGTACGTCTGGCCGAACGACGTGAGGCCGCCGACCAGGACACCGGCGCCGACGGCGGCCGCCAGACCGGCAGGCGTCGACCTGCCGTCACGATGGGGGACCTCCGGGGCGTCGACGTCGAGCACCGTGCGACCGTATGCGACGCGAACTGGTGCGCGGACATCACTCGGTGGGACGGAGCGGTGTCGTCCTCGCCGTAACTTCGCTTACGCTGTCGCCCGGCCGCAGGGTGACGGCCGGTGAGGGGACGAGGGATGGTGGATCGGCGGGACTTCGTGCGCGGACTGGTCGCGGCCGGCGGTGCCGCGGCGTTCGGCGTGCCAGCGATCGGATGCTCGTCATCGGAGTCGGCCGACGGTCCGTCGACCTCGACGACCACGGCTCCGACGACGGCACCGGGCGCGGCGCCGTCCCGTGACCGGTGGGCCCGCATGCCGGCCGCGTTCAACCAGAAGGTCACGGTCGAGGCGGACGACCTGCCGCTGAAGGTCCTCGACGGCACAATGCCCGACGACCTGGCCGGACACGTCTTCTTCCAGTCGCTCGCCCTCGGCCCTTCGGACGCCGGTCTGAGCGGCGATCCGCTGATCTGGCGCGTCGACCTGGACGGTTCCACGCCGCGGATCACGTCCAGGCTGCTGCGCAGCACCGACTACCTGCTGGCGCAGGCGTTCGCCGACACGCCGTATCGGTTCGAGTCGCGCGGGATGATGCGCATGGGCCCGCTGGGGCTGCAGGACCAGCCGAACACGGCGTTCGTCCGCATGGACGGCAACCGGCTGTTCGCGACGGTCGACGGCGGCCGCCCGTGGGAGTTCGATCTCGCCACCCTCGGACCGGTGGGGCCGCTCGGACGCCTGGACGACTACCGACCGATGATGGCCGCCACCCCGGTCAACAGCGCCCTCTGTCCGATGACGATCACGAGCGCGCACCCGCCGTACGACCCGGAGACCGGCGAGTACTACGGCGTCTCGCTGTCGATCATCCCGGGGCCGGGCAGCTTCTTCGAGGTCCTGTGCTGGTCGGGCGACGGCGAGATCAAGCGCGTGCCGCTGGTGACGCCCGACCAGCAGCCGCTGTGGATCTCGCAGAACGCGCACCAGCTCTGCGTCACCCGCGATCACCTGGTGATCCTCGACGCGGCCGGCACGATCGAGCTCGGCAAGCTCAGCTCTCACCCCAACTCGCAGGAGGCCGGCACGGCGGTCGCCCCCCGCCCCGAGTCGTTCCTCTACGTGGTGGACCGGCAGGAGCTGCGCTCGACCACCGGTTCGGCCATCGCCCGGAAGGCCGTCGTCCCCCGGGAGGCCGGCCACTTCATGGTCGACTACGACAGCACGCCGTCTCGCCTGGTCGTCCACGTGCCCCACACCTCGGCGTCGGACTTCGCCGAGTGGATCCAGCCGTACGACACGCACCCGAGCACCGGTGCGCCCGTTCGTCCGGAGCTCGTCAACGCCATCACGCCGGTCTGCTACGACGCCGGCGTCGTCGGCCGCTACGAGATCGACGCCATGACCGGGCAGGTCGTCGAACAGTCGCTCCTGCACGACGACTGGACCTGGGGCTCCGGCGGCCTCGCCGCCCGCAACCCCAATACGCCCAGTGACACGCTGGGCGACCAGTTCCACGCCAACTCCGGCTTCCCGACCGACCTGGCCGTGCAGCGCGTGTACGCCGGCTTCACCGGCCACCCGCACCGTCTGGTCCCCACCGACCAGCTGCCCTGGGACGGGATCCCGTCGAGCCTGGTCCGCATCGACCACGACGCCGGCCGCGTGGTCGACGGCTACTGGTTCCCGGGGGACCGCTTCGCCTGGACGCCCACGTTCGTGCCCCGCAACGGCACCGCCAAGGGCTCCGCCGACGGCTACCTCGTCGTGGTGGTCTTCAGCGACGAGATCACCGACGAGTCGGCGGGCACCGAGCTGTGGGTCTTCGACGCGGCCGCGTTGGCGGCCGGTCCGGTGGCCAGGCTCGGCCACGCCGACCTGAAGGTGCCGATGACGCTGCACTCGGTCTGGACCGACAGCCTGAAGAGCCACCGTCCCGACGAGCGGATCGACGTGGCGGCCGAGCTCACCGGGCGCGCCGGCACGTGGACGTCGGATCCGCAGGTGCTCGGCATCCTCCAGTCGGAGGTCCTCCCGGCCTACGAGGCCGTCGCGACCTGACCGCCGGGCGCCCAGATCACGACGACGCGTCGGCCCGCATCGGCGGGCAGGGTGCTCCCGGCGCCGTGACGAGCTCGAAGTGCCAGGGCTCGTTGGCGTACACCTGGCACAGCCCGTGCTCGGAGCCGTGACGGCGGAGCCACACGGACGCCTCGCTCGGTCCCACGTCGACCGCGTCGCCGGTCACGTGCCGGGATCGCTCGGGGGACAGGACCTGACGGCGCGCGGCATCGGCACCGAGGGTCGCCGTCGCCTCGTCGAGCAACCGCTGCTGATAGGCGGCGCTCCGCCAACCGCTGGCCACGCGGAGCTCGACGCCGTCCTGCGCGGCATCCCCCGCCGCCCCACGGAGCGCCTCGAGCAGGTCGGAGTCGAGCCGCGCGATGGCCGGCAGCGAGTCGTCGTCGAGGCTCACCGTCTCACCCTCTGCGACGAATCCGCCGCTGAGGCCGACGCCCGCCACGTCGCCACCGGCGACGTCGCCGCTGGCCACGACGTCGCTGGCCACGCTCCCGGCGCGTGCACCGAGCGAGGACGACCGGCCGAAGCACCACACCGCAGCGACCAGCAGGACGACGACAGCGAGCACGAACCCGGGGCGGACACGGCGGACGGGGCGAGCCGGTTCGGGTGGGCGAGTCCGGCCGGCGGAACGCGGCCGGTCATCGAGGTGGCTGGACATGGGAGCACCCAACCGCGACCGCTGTTGTCATGGCGTGTGCGGTTCTCGATACGTCCGCGATACCCGTGCCGCCGGTCGGCGAATCCATCGGTACCCCGCGGGATCACGGATGCGAACGTCCCGGCGGGCGATGATGATCGGGACACGGAGCCGTGTCCGCTCGGGCCGGAGCACTGGAGGGAACCTCGATGACGCCGCCACCCGACGCGCCCACGGACGCCGCGGGCGCACCGCCCGCGCTGACCGACGGGTTCAACGTGCTGGTGGACGCGCTGATCGCCAACGACGTCGAGACGATCTACGGCGTCGTCGGCATCCCCGTCACCGACCTGGCCCGGCTCGCGCAGGCCAGGGGCATCCGCTACATCGGGTTCCGACACGAGGCCGCCGCCGGCAACGCAGCCGCGATCGCGGGCTACCTGACGCAGCGGCCCGGCGTCTGCCTGACCGTGTCGGCTCCCGGCTTCCTCAACGGCATGGTGTCGCTGGCCGCGGCGACCGTGAACTGCTTCCCGATGATCCAGATCAGCGGCTCGAGCGACCGGGCGATCGTGGACCTGTCACGCGGCGACTACGAGGAGCTCGACCAGTTCAACGCCGCCAAGCCGTTCGCCAAGGCCGCGTACCGGGTCGAGCGGCCCGAGGACATCGGCCTCGCCGTGGCCCGCGCGGTCAGGACCGCGGTGTCCGGCCGGCCCGGTGGCGTGTACCTGGACATTCCGTCTGCGGTCCTCAGCGCCACCATGGACGCGTCGGCTGCCGCCGGGTCCATCTGGGCGCCGGTCGACCCTGCGCCCGCCCAGCTGCCGGACGCGGCGTCGATCGACCGGGCCCTCGGCCTGCTCGCCGCGGCGGACAAGCCGCTGGTCGTCCTGGGCAAGGGCGCGGCGTACGCCCGGGCCGAGGAGCAGATCCGGGAGTTCATCGAGCGCACGGACCTGCCGTACCAGCCGATGTCCATGGCCAAGGGCCTGCTACCGGACGACCATCCCAACTCGACCGCTGCCGCGCGGTCGCTCGCGCTCGCCGAGGCCGACGTGGTCCTGCTGGTGGGCGCCCGGTTGAACTGGCTGCTCGCGCAAGGCGAGCCACCGCACTGGAACCCCGACGCCAAGTTCATCCAGGTCGAGGTGTCGGCCACCGAGCTCGACAGCAACCGGCCGATCGCGGCGCCGCTGTGCGGCGACATCGCCTCGGTGATGACCGCCATGGTGGCCGCGCTCGACACCACCCCGGTGGCGACCCCACGTGCCTGGATCGAGCAGCTCGATGCGAAGAAGACCGAGAACGCCCAGAAGATGGCGGCTCGACTCGCCGCGGACCACACACCGATGGCGTACGACGGCGCCCTCGGCGTGCTGAAGGGCATCATCGACGACCACCCCGACACCTACCTGGTGAACGAGGGAGCGAACACGCTCGACATCGCGCGCGACGTGGTCGACATCCACCTGCCGCGGCACCGGCTCGACACCGGCACGTGGGGCGTGATGGGTGTCGGCCTGGGCTACGCGATCGCGACGGCGATCGAGACCGGCGGCAAGGTGATCGCGCTCGAGGGCGACAGCGCGTTCGGCTTCAGCGGCATGGAGGTCGAGACGATCTGCCGTTACCACCTGCCGATCGTGGTCGTCGTCTTCAACAACGGCGGCATCTACAAGGGCGACGGCGTGAACGCCGCGTCCTCCGACCCGGCGCCGACCGTGCTCGACGCATCCGCCCGTTACGACAAGGTCATCGAGGCCTTCGGCGGGACCGGCTACGACGTGGCCGACCCACCGTCGTTCGACCGGGCGCTGCGCGACGCCCTCGGAGCCGGCGTCCCTGCGCTGATCAACGTGGCGATCGACCCGACCGCCGGCACCGAGAGCGGCCACCTGTCGAGCTTCAACCCGACGCCGAGCGCGCCGCCCGAGAGCTGACCGCCGCGCACACGACGGCACCCCTCACCCGAGCACCCAGGAGCACCCGTGTCCGACACCACCCCGATCCCGCCGCACGGCGCGACCTCGCCCGACGACATGGACCACCAGCACACCGACCGGCCGCGCCCGCTCGAGGGTGTGCTCGTGGTCGACATGTGCAGAGTGCTGTCGGGCCCGACCTGCGCCCGCATGCTCGCCGACGCGGGCGCCAGGGTGATCAAGGTCGAGCGGCCGGGCACGGGTGACGACACCCGTGCCATGGGTCCGTTCCTGCCCGACGGCACGAGCGAGTACTTCCGCTACGCCAACGTGGGCAAGGAGTCGGTCGCCGTCGACCTCAAGGACCCCGACGGCCTGGCGCTGGTCAAGCGCATCTTCGCCACGGCCGACGTCGTGGTGGAGAACTTCCGGCCCGGCGTGATGGCCCGACTCGGCCTCGCGCCCGACGACCTGGTGAAGGAGTTCCCACACCTGATCGTGGCGTCGATCTCCGGCTTCGGGCAGTACGGACCGATGTCGCAGCAGGCGGCCTACGACACGATGATCCAGGCGCTGTCCGGGATCATGGACATCACGGGCTATCCGGACGGCCCGCCCACCCGGGTCGGCACGTCGCTGTCGGACATCATCGCCGGCGTCATGGGCTACGCCGGGATCGTGACGGCGCTGGCGGCCCGGGAACGCAACGGCGGCCGGGGCACCACGGTGGACGTGGCCATGCTCGACGCCACGTTCGCGTTGCTCGAGCAGGGACTGATGGACTCGATCGGCGAGCACATGTCACCGCACCGGATCGGCAACCGGCACCCCGACATGTATCCGTTCGACACGTTCAACTGCCAGGACCAGCTGATCGCCATCTGCGTGGGCAACGACCACCTGTTCGGGCTCCTGATGGACGCGCTCGGCACGCCGCAGCTCACGACCGACGCACGCTTCGCGACCAACGCCGACCGGTCCACGAACTGGTCGCCGCTCAAGGACGCCATGGAGGCGGTCCTGACGACCGACACCGCCGCCAACTGGCGCGACAGGCTCGAGACCGCGGGCGTGCCCGTGGGCGTGGTCCTCAACGTGGACGACACCCGCCAGCTGCCACAGATCGTCCAGCGCAACATGGTGCGCGAGGTCGGCGGCTTCGCGGTGCCGGGAAACCCGATGAACTGGGGTTCCTACAATTCGCAGGGCACGGTGATCCCGGCGCCGGCGCTCGACCAGCACGGCGACGCCATCCGCGCCGAGTTCGCTGCGGACGCGTAGGCCGGCCCGTGTCGGAACCCTCGCTCGTCGACCGGACGCTGTCGGCCGGGCTCGCCGCGTCGCCCGACCGGGTCGCGGTGCGGTCCGCCGACGGCGCGGTCGCGCTCGGTTACGGCCAGCTCGACGCAGCGGCCCGGTCGGTCGGCGACGGCCTGAGGACCGCCGGCATCGGACCGGGCGAGGCGGTGGCCGTCGTCTGCGACAACTCGGTCGAGTTCGTGGCGGGCCTGCTGGGCATCTCCGCCGCCGGGGCGGTGGCGGTCCCGCTCGACCCGACGATGGCTGCGCCGCAGCTGGCCCAGCGGTCCGCCGACGCCCACGTGCGCGCCGCCGTGGTCGCCAGCGGTGGTGCCGCCCCCGGCCTGGGCGCCGTCCCCGCCTTCGAGCTGACGGTCGGGGCTGACGCCACCGCCCACCTGTCGAC
>JAEXGP010000066.1 GCA_023450775.1 Actinomycetes bacterium
CTGATGCGATGGGAGGAGCGAGATCGGCCGTCGCGGTCGCCGTGTGCGTCGTCACAACGGTGGCGACGGCGTGCACCGTGCACGAGCCGACGCCGCAGGATCCCCGTCCCGTCCGGGTCGACGTGCAAGCCGAGGTCGACCCGTTCCCTGAGGACCAGTGGCAGTCGTCGTCCTACGTGATCGCAGGCGACCAGCTGTCGCTCCTGGTCGACAAGGAGAACGGCCGCGTGTCACGCATCGCGCACGCGGACGGACACGTGACATCGGCACCGCATCTGCCGAGCGGACTCGAGCCCTACGACGGTGCTGCGATCGGCGAGGACTTCTACGTGTTCGGTCAGACCTGTCCCTACGATTGCGGCGGCACTCTTGTCCGCTGGCGGCCGGGCGACGAGCACTGGATCGATGTCCCGGTGCACGAGTCGTTCCGCCTGCTCGACAGCGCGGTCGACACCGGCGTCGCGAACGGTCGCTTCTACATGGCGACCGGCAACGGTGGTGCCGCACCAGCGATGTACGTGCTCGACGACCGCGACGACAGCTGGCATCCGGTCGCGCAACCGCAGGGCCTGAACGGTGGCAACGCATCGATCTGCTCGACCGGCGGCGAGGTGTACCGGTTCTTCGGCTTCGGCAGCCCCGGCGATTCCGCCACGCCCCCCGGGCCGACCGTCTCCGAGCGCAAGGTCTGGGCGCTCCGCGCTGACGACGACTGGGACGAGATCGAGGTTCCCGAGCTCGGCGCCTTTGCCGCGGGCCTGCCGGCGCAGGACACGCTGTGCACCGGCGGCAGCCTCCTCCTCGCCCTGGCTGCCGATGGCACGACCATCCGGGTCCGGCGTGATGACGAGGGGGAGCTCGTCCAGGACACCGTCGCGCTGCCGGAGTTCGAACGGCCGTCGGACCGGGCGTTTCCTGCCGCTGCGATGAGCAAGCCCGACGGCAGCATCTTCGGCGGCCCGGACGCGACCGAGACGGCGCCGTGGCAGCCGCCGGCCGACAGTCATCTGCTGTCGAGCGATCAACGGGACGGCAACCTCACGGCGCTCGTCGCCACACCCGATGGCGTGCAGGTGTGGATCTGGCCCGTCGGATCGGACTGAACCGTCCCGACGGTCGTGACACCTCTCGCCCTGGGCGCGTGCGGAAGGTGCGCTGAGGGCGAACCCTGGGTCGCAGTACCGTCTGAAGGCGTTGTCACGCGGACGTGGCGGAACTGGCAGACGCGCTGGGTTTAGGTCCCAGTGCCCGAGAGGGTGTGGGGGTTCGAGTCCCCCCGTCCGCACCACTTGGAGGGGCCGAGACGCCTGCAATTCCGGGCTTTCGCGATTCGAGGATCGCCCGAAATGGGCCCTGCGGTCACAGAGCGGTCACAAGGGACACGGAGAGGACTCCAGATGGCACTTTCGAAGAAGGACGCGCATGACCGGGTTGCTCAGCTCGCGGACGACCTTCGTGCGCTGCAGGCTCGGGACCCCGAACAAGAGGTCCAGGGCCTGGCGCTACCCGTGCTCGACGCGGCCTTTGAGGCTGCACGCTTGCATCTCGACGACGACGACCCGCTCCGCCAGGTGGCCGTGAACGTCTTGTCACCGGAGATGGTCGCGGCGGGAGAACCGTTGCGAGCTGCCGATGCCCTCGTTGTGGCGGGTCAGTTGAAGCAGGCGCTCTACGAGTTCCAGATAGGTATCGCCTAGGACGGCGAGGCATCAGTGATGAGGCGGGCGACCGTGTCGGCGTGGTCGCCCTCGACGGCCGGCATCACGTGTGAGTACAGGTCGAGGGTGATGGTCACCGAGCTGTGGCCAAGTCGATCGGCGACCACCTTCGCCGGCACGCCGGCAGCGAGCGCCAATGTGGCGTAGGTGTGGCGGAGGTCGTGGAGCCGGATCTTCGGCAGACCGGAGCGCTTCACGCGTCGGGTGAACTCGCGGCTGAAGTGGTCGGGGTGCAGCGCCTCGCCGTTCGCCTTGGCGAACACGAGCCCGTCGTCGTGGTAGCCGGCGCCGAGCAGGAGCCGCTCCTCCGCCTGGTCCTTCCGTTGCGCCTTCAGCGCCGCGACGAGCTCTGGTTGCAGCCGGATCGTGCGGCCTTTGCTGGTCTTCGTGTCGTTCGAGTGCAGCACCTCGTGACCGACAGAGGTGATCGTCCGCCGCAGCGTCACTCTCGACGTGTCGAAGTCGACGTCGTCCCACCGCAGCCCCAGGGCCTCACCCCGTCGGCATCCGGTCAAGGCGAGGAACGTCCAGATCGCCGAGTAACGAGTGTCTCGCTCGAGGTGCAGGAACCGGGCGAGCTGCTCGGCCGTCCAGGTCGTCATCTCCGGCCGACCGGTCGCGTTGTGGCGAGGTGCCTGCGCGCTGAGCGCCGGGTTGAACTGGAGCTTGCGGGCCCGGACCGCCGCGTTGAGCGACATGCGCAGGATCGTCGCGACGTGTCGGACGGTCGACACGCTCAGACCACCCTTGCCGGATGCTCGTCCGCTCACGATCAGCTCGGCGTAGAGGCGGTCGATCGTGGCGGTGTCGAGCTGCTGGAGGCGGAGGTCGCCGACGCGGGGACGGATGTAGCCGTCGATCTTCGACTCGTAGAAGTGGTGCGTGCTCGGCTTCACGCGAGCCGCGGACGTGAGGAGCCAGTGATCGAGCCAGTCGCCGACCGTCAGGTCGTCGCGCAGGACATGGGTGCCCTGGCGGGCGTCGGACCGAACCTGGTCGAGCGCCTCCTGGGCGGCGGCCTTGGTCGCGAAACCTCGGCGGCGCACCTGCCGACGCTCGCGCCAAACGCCGCGCACGTCGTATCCCTCGCCGAGGTCGATGACGAAGCCCCACGTGCCCGTCTTCGGGTTCTTCTTCGGTCCGGCCGACGGAGCACGCTTCACCGTGCTGCCTCCTCCGGCGTCGACCAGCCGTGACCGTCGAACTCGACGATCACGGCGTCACGCCTGTCGGAGGCCAGACCGGTGTGCCACGCGGCGCCGCCTCCTGCGGATCGGGTCTGGCGAACGACGCTCCGCTTCGAGCATGTGCTCGGAGGCATGGGGAACTTACCGCGGCGCGACGGACGGGTCGGCCTGGTCGAGCAGGCGCTCGAGTGCGGCACGAGGTACGAGCAGCCGCCGACCGATCTCGATGACCGGCAGCCCCTCCGAACGGGTCCGCCGCCACCGGCGCGCAGCTTCGTACGCGCTCGCCCGACCGATCCGCAGCACCGAGGCGGCTTCCTCGATCGTGAGCACGTCACCGAAGTCGCTGAGCAGGACCGGCCGGCTGACCGCAGGCGCGTCGTCGAGCTCGGGGATCAGATGGAGGCGAGGAACATCGTTCATGTACTGGCTAAGCGCGCGCGAGGCCCGGTCAGGCGGAAGGTTCTTCGCAGGAATCTCGCGGTGATGATCACCGGTGAGGACCGAGGTCATCCACACGACCCGAGCGGTTCAACATCACTTCGACCCGGCTCTCGACTGGGTTCTCAACTCCGCCTTGCTCGTCAACGAATTGACCTTCAGCAGTCAACTGGCTGAGTCGAGGTTCGCGCCGGTGGCGACGCACGATGACGACCACGTCGCCGCCACTGGTCACCGGTGACCAAGCACGGCATGGGCGGTGCAGATGAACGCACATGCCGCCGAGCCGCGTCCACCGCGCGGCAGTCCCTACTGGTCACCGCGGTCGTCGCCGGCGGGCTCTGCGCGAAGTCAGATCGGGCCAGCTCCTCACGGGAGCGGAGTGGGCACCCGTCGATGGGGACACCGCCACGAGCACCCCCGCGTCGACGCGGCGACGGTCACCAAGCACGGCCCTGACTTGGTCGTTCGCCTGTGGAATCGGCCCCGCCGGCCTCCCGATGGCGCCGTCGCGGAGCCGGTGAGAACACGGCACAGACTGGCTTGTTCCGCAAGCGGAACAAGCTGAGCCGTCGATCGGCCGTCCGGTCGAGGAGCTGGTGAGCGCACGGCACAGACTGGCAAGTTGCGCAAAGCGCAACCTGCCAGGACGACAGCGGACGTTGTGCTCGGGGGCTTCCGGCTGTGCTCGACCCGTGACCTATCGGCCCGTATCCGGCGATCTGGGGCACTCGCGACGGGATGCTCGACGTCCTGCGACCCGGGCAGTGGCAGTCGTCCGACGAAATCGTGCCCTCGTCGAACGGTGACGTCGCTGCTGCGTAGATGCCGGTCTCCGAAGGACGACCAGGAGCGCGGGTTCACCGCGGCGGCTAGGCCGGAACCTTGTCAGCGAGTAGGTCGATCTTCTCGACCTGTGGCTCGGAGAAGAGCACGCCGGTGTTGGGTCCGAGCGCCTGACCCACCCCGCCGGCGAGGTGGGCATCTCGGGCCTCGTCATCGGGGAACACATCGAACACGCCAAACGTCGAGGGGCCGAACTGGATGGCGAACCAGGCGATGGTTCCTGGCTCGTCCATCACGATCGACCGAGCACCGGTGAGGAACTCTGCGAGCTCCACTTCCTTGCCCGGCATGGCTTCGAGACGCACGAGGAGAGCTTTGGTGAGCATGGGATGGGCTCCTGCCTTGAGAGCATGCTGCGACCCACATGGCCGCGCGTGTCCCCTACCCGGACGGCGGAGGATGAACCAGCGGGCAGTGTCCCGACCGATCTGTCCAACACGTGTCCCATAGGTGCCGTTCGGGGGCGGTGGACGCGTAGTGGCACCCCTCTGTCAAGCGGAGGCGGCGAGTGGTCTCGTATCGTTGTCGGTGGGTCCGGGAAGTGGCTTGTCCGAAGAGCCGGCCGTGGGGGTTGGGTCGGTCACGCTGGATTTCAGAGTCG
>JAEXGP010000004.1 GCA_023450775.1 Actinomycetes bacterium
CCCGCCGTCTGGCCGTCCGCTGGCGCCGGGCCGGCGACGCCGAGGGCCGCGACGCCGAGTGGCACCCGGTGCGGGCCGTCCTGCTCGCCGCGCTGGTCGGCGCGCTCTGCTGGTGGCTCCCGGGCGCCGCGGTGTTCCTGGGCATCCTGATCGTGCTGATCCTCGTCCACGAGGTCGGCCACCTGGTCGTGGCCCGACGGTGCGGCATGCGACCCACCGAGTACTTCCTGGGCTTCGGGCCGACCGTGTGGTGCCGCACCTCGCGGTCGGGCCTCCGCTACGGCATCAAGGCCGTGATCCTCGGCGGCTACGTGAAGATCCCGGGGATGGGCCCCTCCGAGGAGGTTGACGCGTCGCTCGAGCCGTACACCTACCGGGCCGCCACCCGCCCCCGACGCCTCGCCGTGATCCTGGCCGGGGTCGGCGTCAACTTCCTGGTCGCGCTGCTGCTGTTCTGGACCTACGCCATGTGGGCGCCCGACATCGACGTCGGCCCGGTCCAGGCCGCCACCGGATCCGGCTCCCTCATGTGGGAGGTCTCGCGGGACACGGTCGTGAGCCTGGGCGACCTGGTCACCGGCGCCGCCGACTACAGCCGGTCGGTCGTCGAGGGCTCGGTCCCCGAGCAGCGCATGGTGAGCGCCGTCGGCGGGGCCCAGCTGACCGACGGCCTGCTCGCCGAGCACCCCAGCCGCCTGCTGCTGCTGGCCGGCCTGTTCTCCACCAGCATCGCGGTGTTCAACCTGCTGCCGCTGCTCCCGCTCGACGGCGGCCACGCCGCGATCGTCGTGACCGAGGGGGCGATCGCGACGGCGCGCCGTCGCCCGCGCTACCGGCTGGATCCCAACCGCTTCCGCATCGCGGCCGCGGTCGTCGTCGTGGCGCTGCTCGCCCTGGGCGCGACCAGCATGTACATCGACGTGCTGCACCCGCTCAGCGCGTCCGGCTGAGGTCCCGCACGCCCCGAGCTGGTACCGTGGGCGCCACGCCACACGTCAGGCCCCGTCGCAACGAGCGGGTGCCGACCCTCCCACCGGCCCGATCCACGGATCCGGCCGACCGGCCGAGGGGTCCACGAGGACCGTGAGCGTTCGCCAGTCGCAGGTGTCGTGACGCCAACTGCATTCCGGCGAGACCACCACCTGAGACCCCCCATGCACGCCCACCGGAACGGTGGCGCCTGCCCCGATTCGCCCGCACGTCACGCGGGCACCAGAACAGGAACGAACGTGAACACCTCCTTCGCCGATCTCGGCGTGCCCGCGCCGATGGTCGCCTCGCTCGCCGAGCGCGGCATCGCCGCACCCTTCCCCATCCAGTCCCTCACCCTCGCCGACACGCTCGCCGGGCGCGACGTGTCCGGCAAGGCACCCACCGGTTCCGGCAAGACCCTGGCCTTCGGCATCCCGCTGGTGATCGGCTGTCCCCGCGCGGACGCCCGCCGACCGCGCCGCCTCGTGCTGGTGCCGACCCGGGAGCTGGCCACCCAGGTGGCCGACGAGCTCCAGCAGCTCGCCGGGCGCACGGGCCCGCGCGTCGCCGCCTTCTTCGGCGGGGTGCCGATCCCCCGCAACCAGAAGGCGCTCGACCGCGGCGTCGACATCGCCGTCGCCTGCCCGGGCCGGCTCACCGACCTCATCCAGCAGCGGATGGTCCGCCTGGACGACGTGGAGGTGGTCGTGCTCGACGAGGCCGACCGCATGGCGGACATGGGCTTCCTCCCCCAGGTGCGCAAGCTGCTCGACCTCTGCCGCGACGACCGCCAGACCGTGCTGTTCTCCGCCACGCTCGACGGCGACATCGACGTGCTGGTGCGCAACTACCAGCACGACCCGGTGCTCCACGAGCTGGAGGTCCCCGAGGAGGAGCTCCCCGACCTGGAGCACCACTTCTGGTCGGTCGACCGCACCCAGCGCGTCGCCACCGCGGGTCAGGTCGTCGACCGCATGGGCCCGACGGTCGTGTTCTGCCGCACCAAGCGCGGCGCCGAGCGAGTGGCGAAGCAGCTCACCTCCGCCGGGGTCACCGCGGCCGCCATCCACGGCGACCGGTCCCAGAACCAGCGTGACCGTGCGCTCGAGGACTTCCGCGCCGGCCGGGCCGCGGCGCTCGTGGCCACCGACGTGGCCGCCCGCGGCATCCACGTCGACGACGTGGCCGCCGTCATCCACTTCGATCCGCCGGAGGACCCCAAGGACTACGTGCACCGTTCCGGCCGCACGGCGCGTGCCGGCGCCCGCGGCGTCGTCGTCAGCCTGGTCATCCCCGAGAAGGCCTCGCTGGTCAAGGGCCTGCAGAAGTCCCTCGACCTGCCGAAGGGCCTGACGTCGGTCGACCTGGCGTCGCTCGGCGACCCCGCGCCCCGCGCGGCCCGGCCGGCCACGTCGCCGCCGTCGAACCGCCGCTCCCGCCAGGAGGCGAGGGGCGACCGCGACGCGAACCGGGACGAGGACCGGGGCGGGACCCGCGACGACCGTGGTCGCCGACCCAAGGGCAAGGGCCCGCAC
>JAEXGP010000185.1 GCA_023450775.1 Actinomycetes bacterium
CGATCTACGGCCTATGGACCGTCGATCGCGCAACAGAACGGCAGTGGTCGGGGACCGAGCGTCAGGCGAAGTCGGTGGCGCGGACGCGGGAGCCGGGCTGGTAGTTCTCGCCCGCGGTCTCGTCGACGCGACGGAGCAGGAGCTCGCACGGCGGCTCGACGTCCTTCGCGAACTGCAGCGACCGCTGCACGCCGAGCAACTCCCACGGCGTCGTGGTGAGCGCGTCGGTGCGCTCCTCGATCTCGCGTCGGAGCGCGATGCCGGCGTCGTTCACCTGGCGCTCGCCGCCGCCGTCGCCGTCGACACCGACGGTGACCAGCCCCTTCGCCTCGAGCCCGTCCCAGGCGGCCGCGATCTCCTCGGCCGAGCTGCCCCGGGAGCTCGGGAGCCAGTCCCGGTCGTAGCGGAGCCAGGCGTTGTGCAGCACCGACGCCTCCACGCCGGTCAGTCCGGCGGCCACGACCGCGGCCCAGTGGGTGTCGCCGCGCCACTCCCGGACGCAGTTCACGGCGTGCCAACCCGACAGCACCGGGTCGGAGGGTCGCGGCATCCGCAGGTGTGCGGCGAACAGGACCCGGCCGACGGTCGGCAGGCGCTCGACGACGGGCCAGAGGTGCGGGCCGAGCTCGGTCAGCGGCTCCTGGATGTCGGGCGCGTGGGCGGCCAGGCCCTCGAGCACCGCCTCGTCCCGGGCGTGCCAGCACCGCTCGGGACCGTCGGGACCGGCCGCCTCCAGGGCCATCGCGATGCCGAGCGGGCTGATCGAGCCGAAGGCGGCGGCCACCGCGTCGGGACCCGCCGGGGCCAGCGGCGCGCAGCGGGCGGCGATGTAGCCGAGCGGTCCCGGGAGGCCGATCTGCTCGTAGCGCGCGACCGCGCCCGGGTCCCAGAAGATCCAGCCGATCGTCGTCTGCACCGAGCGTGCGTTCCGGCGGGTGATGCCGATCCAGTTGGGTTCCACGGCCGTCGTTCGTACCACCCCAGGCGTCGTCCTTCCGGTTCTGCTGTGCAGAACCGGAAGGATCCTTCTGGTCCTGCACAACAGAACCGGGGTCTGGAGCGAGCACAGGGGCGAGAGCCGTCACAGGATCGTGTGCACTCAGGCACCAGAAACGATGTCGAACCTGAGAAACTGACGTCCAGAGACGTGCCGGATGAGGCTCCGGACGTGAGAGGGAGGTTCCGTCCGTGACCGCAGCCGAGGAGACCGCAGTGACCGAGCCGCAGGGCCGCGTCCTGATCGTCGAGGACGAGGTGGCGCTGGCCGACGGCGTGGCCCGCGGTCTGACCGCCGAGGGCTTCCAGGTGGACGTCGTCCACGACGGCATCTCCGGACTCGAGCAGGCCCGGTCCGAGGACATCGACGTGATCGTCCTCGACATCATGCTGCCCGGCATGAACGGCTACCGGGTGTGCCGCACGCTGCGCGAGGAGGGCATCGGCACGCCGATCCTCATGCTCACGGCCAAGCAGGGCGAGTACGACGAGGCCGAGGCGCTCGACACCGGCGCGGACGACTTCCTGTCGAAGCCGTTCTCGTTCGTGGTGCTCGTCGCCCGGATCCGCGCGCTGCTGCGCCGCTCCGCCGACGGCCGCGCCCAGCCGCTCGTCATCGGCGACCTGGTGCTCGACCCGCTGGCGCGGACGTGCCGTCGCGGGGACACCGACATCTCGCTGACGACCCGCGAGTACGAGCTGCTCGAGGCGCTCATGCGCAAGCCCGGTCAGGTGGTCGCCAAGCAGGACCTGCTCGAGCGGGTGTGGGGCGCCGACTTCGAGGGCGATCCGAACGTGGTCGAGGTCTATGTGGGCTACCTGCGCCGCAAGATCGACCGCCCGTTCGACCGCAACGACATCGAGACCGTGCGCGGCGTCGGCTACCGCATCGGCACCGGAGCCGATGCCTGACGCGGCCGTCCCCCACGCGAACACGCCCGACCCCGTCCGGGTCGGGACCACCGGCGCACCCCAGCACGCACCGAACACGGCGCACGGCCGACCAGCCGCCGAGCACGAGCCCTCGGGCCGCACGCGCATGCGCACCCGGGTGGCGCACTCGGTCCGCTTCCGCCTCACCGCGGCGGTGGTGCTGGTGGTGGGCCTGTCGCTCCTGGGGGGCGGCACCCTGCTGACCAAGTGGGTCGAGGCGACGCTGACCAACGACCTGCGCGCCCGCAACGAGCGCGTGGTCGCGTCGATCGCCGACATGCTCAACAAGGGCGACGTCCCGGTCGAGCTCTTCTCGACGCCGTCCGACGCCGACAACGCGCTCAACGCCCAGATGTCGGGTTCGCTGATCGGCCGGGCCCGCGACCTGCAGCAGGTGATCTCGACCACCTACTTCTACCTGGACGGCTTCGGTCTCTCGGAGATGAAGGTCAAGGGCGTCGACGCGCAGGGCAACCTGATGCTGTTCGGCCGCACGGGCCCGACGTTGCCCGACAGCGACGAGGCGGTCGAGGTGACCCGGTCGGTCGGGACGCGGTGGGGCGACCTGACGGTCCATGCGGTCTCGCCGCTCGACGAGATCGACCGCTCGGTCGGCGCCCTCCGGGCCGCGCTCTGGTTCGGGCTGCCGTTGCTGGTGCTCGCGGCCGGCGCCATGACGTGGGTGATCACCGGTCAGGCGCTGGCACCGGTGGGCGCCATGACCCGCCGGGTGCGGGAGCTCAGCTCCACCAACCTGGACGTGCGGGTGCCGGTCCCGCCCACCGAGGACGAGATCGCGCTGCTAGCCGCGACCATGAACGACATGCTCGACCGGCTCGAGAAGGCGTCGGTCAAGCAGCGTCAGTTCGTGTCCGACGCCAGCCACGAGCTGCGGTCCCCGGTGGCGTCGATCCGCACGCAGCTCGAGACCGCGCTGCGCTATCCCGACGACGTGGACTGGCCCGACGTGGCCCGCACCGTGCTGGCCGAGGACGACCGCCTGGACCACCTGGTCGGCAACCTGCTCGCCATGGCCCGCCTGGAGGAGGGGCGCTTCGGCCCCCGCTCCGACGTCGATCTGGACGAGCTGGTCATGGCGCAGAAGGCGCGGTTCAGCGGCATGCACCTGGACCTCTCGGGCGTGTCCGCCGGCCGCGTCTGGGGCAACCGGGACGAGCTGACCAGCGTGGTCCGCAACCTGCTCGACAACGCGGCGCGCCACTGCGACTCCCGGGTGGCCGTGTCCGTGCAGGAGGAGGGGCCCTGGGTGGTCCTGGCCGTGAGCGACGACGGCGCCGGCGTGCCGCCCGAGGACCGGGCGCAGATCTTCGAGCGCTTCGCCCGCCTGCAGGAGGGCCGCGCCCGCGACGAGGGTGGCACCGGACTGGGCCTGGCGCTCACCAAGCGGATCGTCGACCACCACGGGGGACGCATCCACGTGGAGGAGTCGGAGCTGGGTGGCGCCAGGTTCGTGGTGTCGCTGCCGTCGGCCAACTGGACCGGCGCCGCGGAGCCGCCCGCCGACGAGGTCGACGCCGCCGCACCGGGGGACCCCGCCGTCCCTGCGTGAGCTCCCGCGCCGCTGCGCGCGCTTGGGCGCTGGTCTCCGTCGTCAGGCGACGAGATCCAGCGCCAGAGCGAGAAGGGGACGGCCGAGCGCTCAGCGCTGGCCGGCGACCGCGTCGTCCAGATCGGGGGCGACGCCGCCGTGCTCGATGAGGAAGCGCTCGAACGCCACGCGGGGCATGGGCGGTGCGTAGAAGAAGCCCTGGACCAGGTCGCAGCCGGCCTCGGACAGGAACGAGCGCTGCCCGTCGGTCTCCACGCCCTCGGCCACGGCGACGATGCCCAGGTTGTGGGCCAACGTCAGGATCGCCCGGGTGATCGTGCCCGAGCGGTCGTCGCGCAGGTCGCCCACGAATCGGCGGTCGATCTTGAGCGTGTGGAACGGCAGCGTGTGCAGGTACGACAGCGACGAGTAGCCGGTGCCGAAGTCGTCGAGCGCGATGAGGAAGCCGAGGTCGTCGAGCAGCTCCAGGCGGGCGGCAGCGGCACGCAGGTCCTCGACCAGCAGGCTCTCGGTGATCTCCAGCTCGAGCTGCGACGGCGACACGCCCTCGTCGGCCAGCGTCGCGGCGAGGCGTTCGGTGAAGTCGCGCTGCTCGAACTCGGTGGGGGAGATGTTGACGGCGATCCGGGCCCGGGGCGGCAGGATCCGGTCACGGCTCCAGCCCGCCACGTCCCGCGCCACCGTCGACAGCACCAGGTCGCTGACCGCGCTGATCGCGCCGGTGGCCTCGGCCGTGGGGATGAACACCGAGGGCGGGATGGGGCCCTCTTCGGGATGGTGCCAGCGCACGAGCGCCTCGGCCATGGCGACCGACCCGGTGCGCAGGTCGATGATCGGCTGGTAGTGAACCTCGAGCTGGCGGGCCGCCGCGGCTCGGCGGAGGTCGCGGTCGAGCGCCAGGCCGGTGCGGGTGGCCGCGTCGAGCTCGGACTCGTAGAAGCGCAGGCGGTTGCGGCCCTCCAGACGCCCGGCGGTGAGGGCGCGCTCGGCAGCGGCGAGCAGCCGCTCCGGCTCCTGCGCGTCGATCGGTGAGCGGGCCACGCCGATCGACGCGGTGAGCCGGATCTCCAGTCCGTCGACCGTGATCGGTGGCTGCAGGCGGCGCTGCACCTCCTCGGCCACCCGGCGCAGCTCGGCGTCGAACGCCAGGCTCGGGCCGGAACCCGACACGACCAGCAGGAACTCGTCCACGCCCACGCGGCCGACGTGCAGCCGGCCGCCCTCGGGATGGCGGTCCGAGAGGTCCCGCATGCGATCCGCCATCTCCACGAGCACGACGTCGCCGACCGACGGGCCGAAGGTCTCGTTGACCATGCGGAAGTTGTCGAGGTCGACGTGCAGCACGCCGACGCGGACCGCCTGGTCGTCGTCGACCGCGAGTGCGGCGGCCAGGTGCGCGTAGGTGGAACGGCGCGTGCCCAACCCGGTGAGCTCGTCGGTGTCGCGCAGCGAGTCGATCCGCGCCTGCAGCGTCACCTCGGCGCTCAGGTCCTCGAGGACCACGATCGCGCCACCGGGGACCGGGTGGGCCGACATGCGGGAGTACGTGCGCTCGGTGCGGCTGAGCGCGGTGGACCACGTGGGGCCGACCGACGGCTGGCCGGTGCGCAGGCAGACGACCGCCGGCGACTCCTCGGGGGTGACCGCCCGGTCGCGCTCGTCGCGGAACACCCACGGCGGGTCGAACACCGAGCGGTGCCGCACCTGGGCCTGGGTCCGGCCGACGAGCCGGCACCACGCGTCGTTGACCTGGTCGATCCGACCGGACGCGTCGACGACGGCGACCCCGTCGCGCAGCGCCTGGATCGTCCGGTGGAAGCGGTCGGCGCCGACCTCCTCGTCGGGACCGGCGCTGGCCGCCGGTGCGGCGCTGGTGGCCGGCGCGGTGCGGGTCGACACGGTGACGACGTCGGACTGCACGGTGCGGTGCCGGCCGACGTCGAGGTCCGTCGTCACCGAGTGGCCGTGGCGGGTGGCCAGGCCAAGGCGGACGTGGTGGCGGCGGTCGCCGTCGACGTGGTCGAGCAGCAGGCGCCAGCCCTCGAGCGTGAGCGGCGGGTCGACGATCGACAGGAACGACGCGCCGACGAGCTCGTCGGGTCGGGCGCCGACGGCCGTGGCGCCGGCCCGGTTCACCGACAGGACGGTGCCGTCCTCGGGAGCGAGCGCCCACACGCCCTGGTCGAGCTGGTCGAGCAGCACCGAGGACAGGTCGGTGGGGACGGCCAGGGGCGTGGTCGTCGAAGGCTCGGACGGGCCGACGAACGGCGGCTCTGGTGCGGGCGACGGGTCAGCCGGCAAGGCAGCGGGCTCCTGCGGGTTCGGCGACCCGGGCCCTCCGGATCGCCGTTGGCGATCAACCCTACGGTCGCGCCGCGGCGCACCGGTGGACCGTCGGGGGCCGCCGGCTCACCCGAGCGCGACCTGACTCCCGACCCCGTTCTGTTGTGCAGAACCGGAAGGATCCCTCCGGTTCTGCACAACAGAACCGGAGGGCTCGGGAGGCGTGACCTCAGAGCCGGCCGGCGGCGCGGGCGGCGGCCTCGGCCGCCTCGAGCTGGCCCTCGACGATCGCCAGTCCGGCGTCCCAGAAGCCCGGGTCCTCCAGGTCGCAGTCGACGATCCGGCCGAGCTGCGCCGGCTCCAGCGAGCCGCCCGCGGAGAGCAGCTCCAGGTACGACGGCACGAACGAGGCGCCGCGCTCCTGGTAGCGGGCGTACACCGACAGCGCGAGCAGCTGCCCGTACGCATAGGCGTAGACGTAGCCGGGCGTGCCGATGAAGTGCGGGATGTAGCTCCACCAGGTGCGATAGCCATCGGTGATCTCCACCGAGTCGCCGAGCATCGCCTCCTGCGACTGCGCCCACAGCTCGCCGAACCGCTCGACCGACAGCTCGCCCTCCTCCCGGCGGGAGGTGTGCACCGCGTCCTCGAACCGGTTCATCGCCACCTGGCGGAAGACGGTGGCGATCGAGTCCTCGAGCGTCGACGCCAGCAGCGCGAACCGCTCGTTCGGATCCTCGAGCCGGGAGAGCAGCGCGTTGTTGGTGACGGTCTCGCCGAACACCGACGCCGTCTCGGCCAGCGTCAGCGGCGTGGACTGGTGGAAGACGCCCTGGCCCCGTGACAGGTAGGCGTGCAGGCCGTGGCCGAGCTCGTGGGCCAGCGTAAGCACGTCGCGGTTGCGGCTGGTCCAGTTGAGGAGCAGGTACGGGTGGTGCGACGGCACGGTGTAGGCGCAGAACGCGCCGGGCCGCTTGCCGGGGCGGACCGGCGCGTCGATCCAGCCCTGGTCGTAGAACTTCTGGACGATGTCGGCCAGCTCCGGCGAGAAGCTCGCGTAGGCGTCGTGCACCAGCGCGGCGGCCTCGCTCCAGCCGATCTCGGACTCGTCCTCGGCGACCGACGCCATGCGGTCGTAGTCGGCGAGCCGGTCGAGGCCGAGCACCTGGGCCTTGAGCCGGTACCAGCGCTGGGCGATGTCGTAGCGGGACACGACGGCCTCGACGAGCGCCTGCACGGAGTCGTCCGTGGCCTCGTTGGACAGGTTCCGCGACGACAGCCAGGTGGGATAGCGGCGCAGCCGGTCGTCGGTGGACTTGTCGAGCAGCAGCGTGTTGAAGACGAAGCCGCGGGTTCGCAGCCCCGGCGCGAGCCCCTCGGTGACGGCGGCCGCCGCGGCCTGGCGCACCGAGCGGTCGGGGTGCTGCAGCAGCGACAGGCCCTGCTCCAGGCCGACCGTGCCGCCGTCGGGATGACCCGCTGCGGCACCGGCGTCGCCGACGGGGAGGTCGACGGTGATCGCCGAGGTGAGCTCGTCGAAGAGCCGGACCCACGCCCCGGCGCCCGACACCGACTTCTCGGTGAGCAGCACCTCCTCGGGCTCGCTCAGCAGGTGGTCGCGGTAGCGGCGGGCGGAGCGCAGGTGGTGGGCGCAGAAGTCGAGCACCGGATCGGACAGGAGCTCGTCGACGCGCTCGTCGGGGAGCGCAGCCCACTCGATCTCGAAGAACACGAGCTTGGACGCGATCGCCGTCCCGCGCTCCTGCACCTTCATCATCAGGGCGCCGCGCTCCGGGTCCTGGGTGTCCTCGGAGAACCGCAGCATGGCGTAGTAGCCCGCACGCCCCTGCAGCTCCTCGAGCTCGGCCGACCGGTGCATGGCGTCGGCCAGCGCGGACGCGCTCAGCTCGCCGATCGTGCCGCGGAGGTTGGCCAGCTCGTCGGCGAGCGTGTCGGAACGGTCGAGGAGGTCGTCGACGGTGCTCCCGTCGAGCAGCGGCTCCAGGTCCCAGGCGACGTCCGCCGCGGTGAGGTCGGCGTCGCCGGGGGTGCCCGAGCCGTCGCTGCTGCCTGCGTCGTTCGAAGTGGTCGCGCTCACGGGTTGTCAGGCTAGGGGGGTACGGTCCGATTCGTGGACGCACCCGCCCGGATCGCCGCCGACGCCGCGTGGCTTGCTCCCGACGCACAGGTGGACCGCATCGACCTGGGCCGGGGTTCGTGGGTCGACGTCGTGCGCGGCCTCGTGCCCCGGGCGCAGGAGCTCCACGACGACCTCCTCACCTCGGTGCAGTGGCAACAGTCGCAGGTGTACCGGTACGAGCGCTACGTGGACGAGCCCCGCATGGGCGGCATGCAGGCGGGATCCGACCGTCACCCGGCGCTGGCGGAGGTGTCGGACTGGCTGTCCGCCCGGTACCGCGTGCCGTTCGGGGCGGTTGCCATGGCCCGCTACCGGCACGCGGCCGACAGCGTCGGGTTCCACCGGGACCGCGAGATGCGCTGGCTGGAGGACACGGTCATCGGCGTCCTCACCACAGGGGCGCAGCGTCCGTTCCTCCTGCGGCCGATCGGCGAGCGCCGCACCGCGCACGACGACGACATGGTCGCGGACACGGGCCGCACGTTCGACC
The DNA here is from genome assembly GCA_023450775.1 of Actinomycetes bacterium. Taxonomy (GTDB): domain Bacteria; phylum Actinomycetota; class Acidimicrobiia; order Acidimicrobiales; family Microtrichaceae; genus Dermatobacter. The sequence continues at coordinate 8,413 of JAEXGP010000185.1, forward strand.
TGTTCCCTGCCGGCGGCGACCTGATCGTCATGGGCGGTCGATGCCAGGCGGACTGGCTGCACGCCGTGCCCAAGGTCGAGGGCGGCGCGGCGGTCGGCGACCGGATCTCGGCGCAGTACCGCTGGACGTCGCGCAAGGGGCGCCCCGACATCCAACCCGGCTTCCGGGCCCCGCGCTTCTACAGCCGCTGACCCGCTCGCTCTGTGATGCTCGCGACCGGAAAGTCCCGGCCGTGAGCATCACAGAACGCTGGAGCACGGGGTCGGGCGGCCGATCGGAGGTGGTGTCCGTGGCCACCGCCCCGAGCGCCGATCGCACGCAGGTCCGCTTCGACCTGACGCGCCTGCGAGGCGTGAGCGACTGCGTGTTCGCCGTGGCCATCACGATCCAGGCCGTCGTCGCCGCCATCCCCGCCGCCGACGCGTCGCGCCAGGAGGTCGAGCGCTTCCTGACCGGCGAGGCCGCGGGCTACGCCGCCTACGTCGGGAGCTTCGCCCTGGTGGGCTACGTGTGGCTCCAGCACCACCGGATCTTCGGGCTGCTGCGCCGGGTCGACGGCTGGACGGTCGTCGCGAACTTCGCCCTGCTGTTCGGCGTGGTCCTGCTGCCGTTCCTCGGCCGGCTCAGCGGCGACTTCCGCGCGCTCAGCGTGCCGCACGTGCTCCTGGGCCTGGACGTGGCGCTGATCGGGTGCCTGCTGGCGTCGATCGTGCTCCGGAGTCGGTCGCAACGGGCGTTCGCCGCGGTCGTGCCCGCGAGCGCGCTGTCGATCCTGTTGTGGCGGTGCCTGGTGATGACCACCTCGTTCCTCGTCGCGGGCGGGCTGTCGATGGTGGCGCCGGGGTTCATGGTGCTCGGGTGGCCGCTGCTGCTGGTCGGTTCGCTCGTCGTTCGTCGGCGCCTGGGCCGGATCGAGGAGGCCGACGTCGGTGCCCTGGACGACGACGTGCAGACCGACGAGGACGAGGCCCCGTCGGTGGGCACGTCGGGCCGCCAGCTCCAGTCGCTGTCGAGGATCACCGGGTTCAGCGACAACGTGTACGCCTTCGCCATGACGGTGGTCGTCATCCAGCTCCACTCGCCGGCGAGGACGGGGATCACGTCGAACCTGGAGCTGCTCGAGGCGCTGCAGCGCGATCTGCTGCCGCTGCTGATCGGCTACCTGGTCGGCTTCGTCGTGATCGTGATCTTCTGGACCACGCACTGCCGGTACTTCCTGGTGATCATGCGCCACGGCACGTCGCTGCCGGCGTTCAACCTCCTGCACCTGATGGCCCTGGCGTCCCTCCCGTTCGCCAGCCTGCTGTTCTCGGACTTCCTCATCCCGGCCACCGCGGTCGTGTACTCGGTGATCGCCGGGCTGGCGGCGCTCGGGCTGACCGCGGTGTTCCTGTACGCGCTGCGGGCCGACCTGGTGAGCGACGCGCTGGGCCCGCAGGAGCGGGCACGGGCCAAGCGGGCCGCGCAGCTGATGCCGGTGGGCTTCCTGGCGTCGATCCCGGTCGCCGTCGTGGCGCCCGGTGCCGCCGCTGTCGTGTGGCTGCTGGCCGGTCTCGGCAACCGCCGGCTGGTGCGCCGCCGCCGCTGAGCGCAGGCTGGGGGAGCGCGGGGCTGGGGAGCACCGGCCTCGCTGGTCGAACTGGTGTTCGATAGCCTACGGACGTGGGCTTCAACAACCCCGACGTCCCCTGGTCCGAGATCGAGCGCCGTCTCTCGGACCGCGGCGTGCGCAAGGGCATGCGCCCGAGCTCGGGCGATGGCGGCGACGGCGCCGGCAAGGGCGGTGCTGGCAGGGACGGTGCTGGCAAGGACGGTGCTGGCAAGGGCGCCGGCTCGGGTGCGGCCGACTGGTGGGCCGAGGATCCCATGGCACGCCGGCACCGGGAGCCGGCGCACCCCGGCGACGGCGGCGACAGCCCGGCCTGGTCGCGCCACCGTGAGGAGTACCGGCCGCCTGCCGACCTGGACCTGGGCGCCCGGCAGGAGGCGCTGCGGGAGCGCGCCGGCCGGGTCCCGTACGCCGAGCTGCACTGCCACTCGGCGTTCTCGTTCCTGGACGGCGCGTCGCAGCCCGAGGCGCTGGCCGAGGAGGCGGCCCGCCTGGGCCTCGACGCCCTGGCGATCACCGACCACCACGGCTTCTACGGCGTCGTCCGCTTCTCGCAAGCGGCCCGGGCGCTCGGCCTGCCCACGGTGTTCGGCGCCGAGCTGACGCTCAACGCACCCGAGGCCCGGCCTGGTCCGGCCGACCCGGCGGGACGGCACCTGCTGGTCCTGGCCCGGGACACCGTCGGCTACGCCCGGTTGGCGTCGCTCCTGTCGCAGGCGCAGATGGCGGGCGAGAAGGGCCGGCCCAAGGTGTCGTTCGCGGACCTGGCCGAGGCGGCGTCGGGTCGGGCACGGGGCCACTGGGCGGTGCTCACCGGCTGTCGCAAGGGCACCGTCCCCGCGGCGCTGGTCGACGACGGTCCGGCCGCGGCGGAGCGCGAGCTGCGCAGCCTGGTGGCGGCGTTCGGGGCCGAGCACACGTTCGTGGAGCTGTGGGACCACGGCCAGCCGCTCGACTCGGCGCGCAACGACGCCCTCGCCGAGCTGGCGATCCGGGCGGGTGTGCAGCCGATCGCCACCAACAACGTCCACCACGCCACCCCCGCCGAGCGGGACCTGGCCGCGGCGCTCGCCGCGGTGCGGGCCCGACGCAGCCTGGACGAGCTCGACGGCTGGCTGCCCGCCGGGGGCCAGGCCCACCTGCGCTCGGGGGCCGAACAGGCCCGCCGCTTCGCCCGCTACCCCGGGGTGGTGGCGGCGGC
>JAEXGP010000192.1 GCA_023450775.1 Actinomycetes bacterium
CCGCCTCCCCCCCTCGGGGCGGGGGGGGGGTTGCGCGCCCCGCCGCGCCCGTTGGGCTAGACACAGACCCCATGACGAGCCCTGCCAGCCGACCGACCCGCTGGGCGGTGTGCGCCGCGGTCACCCAGGAGATGCTGAACGACCTGGTCCTCTTCGCCGTCGGCGGAGGGGTGCCCCTGGACCCGGTCGAGACCGACGTGGCGCTGCCCGCCATGGGCGACGTGCGCCTGGCGGTGGCGCTCACGATCACGGGGGGCACGTTCGACCTCCGGGCCGACGACGGCGGCCGGGTGCGCGTCGTCGTCACCGCCGCCGGCGAGGTCGAGGCCAAGGTGGCCGACTACGAGGGCGACACCGTGCCCGCGTCGCCCATGCTCCCGTCCGGGCCGGTGCCCATCCCCGTTCGGGTGGAGGCGCTGGTCGATCCGGTGATCGAGCTGCGCGACGACCTGACCATGCAGGTCGGTCTGGACGTCCAGGGCGGCGAGCTGGTCGGCGTGACCGTCGATCCCGACGCCCCCACGCCCGAGGGTGTCGACCCCACGACGTGGACCCCCATGACGCAGATGGTGAACATGCTGTTCGCCTCCATGGGCACGCAGCTGTGGGCCGGCCTCGGCCAGCACGTGGGCGTGGTCGGCACCGAGGTCGGCGCGGACGTCGGCGCCGTGCTGGCGGACCTGGGCGTGGCGGTCGGTCGTGCCGAGGTGCGCGTCGGTTCGGGCCTGCTGACCCTCGGGCTCCCTGCGGCGCCCGACGTGGTCGGGCGTGCCGCACCGGTCCCGGTCGCCGGCAAGCGCATCGCCCTGTCGATCGCCGAGTCCGGGGTGCACAAGTTGGCGGCCCTGCTCATCCCGATGGCCCTCGGACCCCGGCCCATGCCGTTCGAGATCCAGGTGGACCTGGGCGACCAGAAGGTCGAGGGCACGCTGCGCCAGACGCGCATCCTGTCCGACCGCATCCCCGACATGCGCCTGTCGCTGCGCACCGACCTACGGCCGCGCCTGGTGGGCGGCCGCCTGGAGGTCTCGCTGCGGGCCGCCTGGGTGGAGCTGCCGTCGCTGTTCGGCGGCTTCGGCCTCACGGGTGTGATCAACGACGTCAGCCGTCGGGTCGGCGAGCTCGCCTCGCTGGCCCCGCTGCGCCTGCGGTTCCCGGCGGTCATCCAGGTCCCGATCGGCACCGAGCAGCCCGACGGCACCCCCGACACGATCGGCATCCAGGTCGACGACCTGCGCGTCACGTCCGACGGCCTGGGCGTGGTCGCCGGGCTGGCCTGAGGTCGCCGTGCCCCACTCCCGCCTGCGACCGGGCCTGGCCCGCGACGGCATCGTCAACCTGCGGGACCTCGGCGGCACGCCCGGCGCCGACGGCTCGGTCATCCGCCCGAACCTGCTGATCCGGGCCGACGCGCTGCAGCGCTGCTCGCCCGAGAACGTGCGGGCACTGCACGACCACGGCGTGCGGCGAGTGCTGGACCTGCGCGACGACGCAGAACGGGAGGAGTCGGGCACCTTCACGGTCGTCGACGACCTGCCGATCGACGTCCACCACGTGCCGGTGGTCGACCCGGCGTACGCGTGGGACGTGGAGGGCATCGAGCTCGATCAGGTCCTGGCCCACCGCTACGAGGACATCCTCACCGGCTTCGGCGACCGGTTCCGCACCGCGGTCGAGCTGGTGGCCGGTGCCGACGGCGGCACGGCCTATCACTGCGCGGTCGGCAAGGACCGCACGGGGTTGCTCACCCTGCTGCTGCTCGGCGCGCTCGGCACGCCCCGCCAGGCGATCGTGGCCGACTACGTGCTGTCCGCCCGGGTCAACGTCCTGCAGGTCGCGCGGCTGCGCGTGGTGGGGCATCCGTACGGCCGCGCGAGCGACCGGGACCTGGCCGTCGGCGTGTGGTCGGCCCGCGCCGAGACCATGGAGGCCACGCTCGACCTGCTCGACCGCGACTTCGGCGGCGTGCGCGGCTACCTGCGTGACGCGGGCGTGGACGACGAGGTCGTGGCAACGTTGCGGGATCGGTTGCTCGACACGTCGTCGGGCCCGAAGGCCTGACCTCCACGGGCCGGAACGGGAAGGGACCCACATGCTCGGCATCGGCGACATCGCCCCGGACTTCACGCTGCCCGACCAGACGGGGACCGACCGCACGCTGTCGGACCTGCTGGCCGACGGCCCCGTCGTGCTGTTCTTCTACCCGAAGGCCATGACGACGGGCTGCACCAAGGAGTCCTGCCACTTCAGGGACCTGGCGGGGGAGTTCGCCGCGATCGGCGCCCAGCGCGTGGGCATCTCTGCGGACAAGGTGGACAAGCAGGCGGCGTTCGACCAGAAGAACTCGCTCGGCTACCCGCTGCTGTCCGACACGTCCAAGACGGTGGCGGACCAGTTCGGGGTGAAGCGCTCGTTGCTGCCCATGAACAAGCGCGCCACGTTCGTCATCGACACCGACCGCCGGATCCTGGCGGCGATCTCGTCCGAGACGAACATGGACGTCCACGCGGACGACGCGCTGCGCGTGCTCCGCGAACGCGCGGGGTGAACGTGCCGACCGGGAGCGTCCTGCGGCCCGAGTGGTGGCGGGACCCCGAGCTCACCTCGTGGGGCCGGCTGGGGGCGCGCGCCCCGCTGGTGCCGTACCCCGACCTGCAGGGCGCCCGCACCCACGACCCGTCGGCCAGCCCGTGGTGGCGCTCGCTCGACGGCGTGTGGGACTTCACCGGCTTCGACCGACCGGAGGACGTGACGGCGACGTCGTTGCTGGGGGCCGAGCCGTCGCCGGCAGCCTCACCGTCGACAGCGTCACCGTCGACAGCGTCGCCGTCGACCATGGCCGTGCCCGGTGCCTGGACGCTGCAGGGCTTCTCGTCGCCGCACTACACGAACGTGATCATGCCGTTCCCGGGCGACCCGCCCGACGTGCCGGAGCACAACCCGACCGGCGTGTACGTGCGCACGGTGACGATCCCTCGCGAGTGGCGCGGCCGGCGCACCGTCCTGCGGGTGGGAGCCGCCGAGTCCGTGGTCGTCGCGTTCGTCGACGGCGTGGCCGTGGGCATGGGCACCGACAGCCGGCTCCCCAGCGAGTTCGACCTGACCGACCACGTCCGGCCCGGCCGACGGGCCACGATCGCCCTGGTCGTCGTCCGCTGGTCCGCGCAGACGTGGGTCGAGGACCAGGACCAGTGGTGGCACGGCGGCATCCAGCGCAGCGTGACCCTCCACTCCACGGCGCCCGACCACCTGGCCCGGGTGGAGCTCGTCCCGGGTCTGACCCCGGCGTCGGCGGGCGCGACGGCGGGGGAGCGGACCGGGACGCTGGACGTGCGGGTCGACGTCGACGGTCCGTCGATCCGCTCGACCGCCGGCGGCCCCGCCACGGTCGAGGTGCACGTCGAGACCGAGCGCGGACGGTGTCTGGCCACCACCGGACCGCTCGAGGTGCCGGCGTGGAACGGCGAGCAGGAGGTGACCCAGCTCGTGTCGGCCATGTTCGTCCGACCCGGGCACGTGACCGCGCGGCTGGAGGTGTCGGGCGTCGACCCGTGGTCCGCCGAGACGCCGGTCCGCTACCGCGCCGTCGTCACCCTGCGCGGGCCCGCGCAGGACGGTGGCGCCGGCGAGGTGCTCGAGGTCGCCGCGGTGCGGACCGGCTTCCGCAGGGTGGAGGTCCGGGACCGCCAGCTCCTGGTCAACGGCGAGCCGGTCATGCTCCACGGGGTCAACCACCACGAGCACGACCCGGAGCGGGGGCGTGCCGTCAGCCGAGAGCTCACCCGGTCCGACCTGTGCCTGATGAAGGCGCACAACCTGAACGCGGTGCGCGCCGCGCACTACCCGCACGACGAGCACTTCGCCGAGCTGTGCGACGAGCTCGGCCTGTACGTGGTGGACGAGGCGAACGTCGAGTCCCACGGTCGCCAGGACTCGCTGTGCCACGACCCGCGCTACGCCAGGACGATCGTCGAACGGGTCGAGCGCATGGCCCGGCGCGACGTCCACCACCCCAGCATCGTCGTGTGGTCGCTGGGCAACGAGTCCGGCTACGGCCCGCCGCACGACGAGGCCGCGGCGTTCCTGCGGCGCTTCGACCCCAGCCGGCCGGTGCAGTACGAGGGCCCGCTCATGCACGACCTGCGGGCCGACGCGCCGGTGACCGACGTGATCTGTCCCATGTACTCGACGATCGACGAGATCGTCGACCGGGCCGGCTGGGCCGGGGACGACCGGCGGCCGCTCATCCTGTGCGAGTACTCCCACGCCATGGGCACCTCCAACGGGTCCCTCGCCGACTACTGGGACGCCTTCCGCTCCACCCCGGGTCTGCAGGGCGGCTTCATCTGGGAGTGGCTCGAGCACGGGATCCCGCTGCCCGGACGGACGGAGCTGCGCGAGGTCGACGACACGATCCGGGCCGGTCCGGTCTGGGGCTACGGCGGCGACTTCGACGACACGCCGAACGACGGCAACTTCATCTGCGACGGCCTGGTGTCCGCCGACCGCGTGCCCCATCCGGCCCTGCGCGAGGTCGCGCACGTGGGCAGGCCCGTGCACGCCGAAGCGGTCCCGGGCTCGCACTCGCGTGTCCGGCTCACGAACGTGCGGCACTTCACCGACACGTCGGACCTCCGCTGCCGGTGGGAGCTGCTGGCCGACGGGAACGTGGTGGAGCGTGGCGAGCTCGACGTCGAACCGATCGGGCCCGGCCGGTCCCGCACGGTGCGGGTCCCGTTCGACCGCCGGCTGCTGCGCAGCGCGGGCGAGGCGTTCCTCACGCTGCGGTGGCAACAGCGCCGTGCCACGCCGTGGGCCCGGGCCGGCCACGTCGTCGGCACCGACCAGCTCGCAGTTCCGGTGCCGGGCGCGCCGGCGGCCACCTCGGAGCGGCAACGGCTGACGGCGGGCACCTCCGTCCGGCCCGAGCCGCCGGCCGAGCTGGTGTGGGCGCCCACGCTGACCCGGGCGCTCACCGACAACGACGCCATCCAGACCAGCTGGATGCGGCCCTACTCGGACCGGCTCCGCCGCTGGTCGGACCTGGGGCTGCTCGATGCGCGGTGGGAGCCCGGACCGGAGCGCCGGCGCTCCCGGTCGGGATCCGAGGTCGTCACCTCCACCGGGCTGCTGCGACTCCGCGGTTCCGACGACGGACGGCCGGTCGAACGACGGGTCGAGGTCGGGTTCCGCGAGCTGGTCGGTCCGGCCGACGGGTGG
>JAEXGP010000041.1 GCA_023450775.1 Actinomycetes bacterium
GTGGTGGGGCGCGCCCACGCCGATCGCGTGGTGACCGTGGGCGGCGGGGCACGCCACGGCTGGGCCCCGCTCGTGGTCGTGGACCGCCGGGACGAGGACGTCGGACGCAGCGGCCTGTTCTCGTCGACGCTGGTGGAGGCGGTCCGGGAGACGGCGCGGGCCGGTTCGCGGGTGGTGTGCGTGCTCAACCGGACGGGCCGGGCCCGGCTGCTCGCGTGCCGGAGCTGCGGCACCGTCGCCACGTGCGAGCGCTGCGAGGCGGCGGTGCACCTGACCGACCGGCTGGACCTGCTGTGCGACCGCTGCGAGGAGCGGCGGCCGTCGATCTGCCTGGTGTGCGGGTCGACCGCCATGTCGGTCCTGCGGCCGGGCGTGAGCAAGGCGCGGGAGGAGCTCGAGGCGCTGGTGCGCGAGCCGGTCGGCATGGTGACCGCGGCGACGCCCGACGACGCCATGTCCGCCCACCGGGTGGTGATCGGCACGAGCGCCGTGCTCTTCCGGACCCACGGCGCCGGGCTGGTCGCGTTCCTGGACGTCGACCAGGAGCTGCTCGGCATGGGGTACCGCTCCGCCGAGGAGGCCCTCCGGCTCCTCGCGCTCGGATCCCGGGCGGTCGCGGGGTCGCGGCAGGGTCGGGTGGTCGTGCAGACCCGCCGACCCGACCACGTGGTGCTGCAGGCGGCGCTGCACGGCGACCCCGCTCGGGTGTCCGAGGTCGAGGCCGCCACGCGCGAGCTCCTCGGCTTCCCGCCGGCCGCCACGGTGGCCGTGATCGGCGGCAGCGCGGGCCCGGCGTTCGTCGAACGCCTGGGGCACCCGCTCGGCGTCGAGGTCCTCGGGCCCGACGAGCGTGAGAACTGGCTCGCCCGGGCCGACGACCGCCAGGTCCTGCTCGACGCGCTCGGCGCCGTCGACCGCCCACCCGGCCGGCTCCGCCTCTGGGTCGACCCGGTCCGCACCCGCTGACCGCCGGTTCTCGGGTCGTCTCGCGCCCGCATCGGGCGCCAGGCGTCCCGGGTTCAGGCGTCCCGAGATCGGGAGCGGAGGATCCGGTAGGACTGGCGGGACCGCACACGCTCGGTCGGCCAGCCCTGGGCGACCATCCAGGCCTGCAGCGAGTCGGAGCCCAGGTGCTTCTGCACCACCCACCAGGCCTCGCCGTCATCCGCGAGGCGCTCCAGCCAGGTCCGGCACAGGTCGTGCAGCACCGCCTTGCCCACCCGGATCGGCGGGTTGGACGCGACCAGACCCACCCGCAGGTTCGCCGGCACCTCGTCGGGTGTGACCACGCGGACCCGGTCGCCGACCCCTGCCGACGCCGCGTTCGCCCGGCACAGGTCCAGGGCGCGCTCGTTGACGTCGACCGCCCACACCGTCCGAGCCGGCGCCCGCAGCGCCAGCGCGACCGCGATCGCCCCGTAGCCGCAGCCGACGTCGGCCACGTCGCCGTCGGGCCATTCCTCCGCGGACGGCAGCTCCGCCAGCAGCAGCTTGGTGCCGGGGTCGACCCGGTTCGGCGAGAACACGCCGGCGTCGGTGCGCAGCCGGAGGTGCAGGTCGGGCAGCGTCAGCGCGACCTCGGCCGGGCGCGACTCGGAGGTCGGACGGGTGCTGAAGTACTGACCGCCGCCGGCGGGGTGGCTCGGGGGCGGCACGGGGCCCACGGTAGCCTGGGACCCATGTCCGCCCCCTACGGCATCCGGATCGTCGGCGACCCCGTGCTCACCCAGCGCGCCGCGGAGGTCACCGACATCGACGGCCGCCTGGTGAAGCTCGTCGACGACATGCTCGACACCATGTACGACGCCCCCGGCGTCGGTCTCGCCGCGCCGCAGGTGGGCGTGCAGAAGCGCTTCTTCGTCTACGACCTGGGCGAGGGCGACGGCGGCCAGGTCCTCATCAACCCGGTCATCCAGGAGTCCGAGGGCGAGTGGGAGTTCACCGAGGGCTGCCTGTCGGTCCCCGGTCTCCACTGGGACATCGTGCGGCCCAAGCAGATCCACGTGACCGGCCTCGATCTCGACGGCAACGAGGTGGAGTTCGAGGCGGACGAGTACTTCGCACGGGTGATCCAGCACGAGCTCGACCACCTGGACGGCATCCTGCTGCTGGAGCACCTCACGGACGAGCAGCGCAAGGACGCCAAGCGGGCCGTCCGAGAGCTGCAGCTGTCCCAGGACGACCCGGCGGCGTGCCTGACCCCCGAGCCCGGCACCAAGAAGTCGTTCTTCCGGCTCCGCTGACGGCCCACGTCCCGTCCCGCCCGCTCCCCAGCACCCGCTCCCGGCACACTTCCTCCCCAGCACTCGCGGTCCTCACCCATGCGCCTGGCCTTCCTCGGCAGCCCGCCCGCGGCGGTCCCCACCCTCCGGGCGCTCGTCGCCGCCGGTCACGACGTCGCGCTCGTCGTGTCGGGTCCCGACAAGCGGCGGGGTCGCGGCGGCGCCCGGACGCCCACGCCGGTCAAGGCCGCGGCGCTCGAGCTCGGCCTGGCGGTCACCGACCGGCTCGAGGACGTGGCCGACGCCGGCGTGGAGCTCGGGGTCGTCG
>JAEXGP010000317.1 GCA_023450775.1 Actinomycetes bacterium
GTCATCGAGTCGATCTCGGCCAGGATCTCCAGCGCGGTGCCGAGCTTCTCCTTGCCGATCTTCTGCTCGGCGCTCACGCAGCGGCCGAACCACTCGAAGGTGTCGTGGAGCCCGGTGAAGACGCCGGCCTCCTGGACCTCCCAGTCGCGGAGCAGGTACTCGAGTCCGTAGCTGGTCACGTTGAAGTAGTGCGACGGGACCGCGTGCAGCGGCTGCATGAAGGCGATCTCGATGTACAGCACGCCCTCGGGCTTGAGCACCCGGCGCATCTCGTCCATGGCCTGCTGCGGATCCGGCACGTGCTCGAGCACCGCCTGGCTCAGGATCAGGTCCAGCGAGCCGGTGCGGAACGGCAGGCGCAGCCCGTCCGCGAAGATGTCGGGCAGCTCGAAGTGCAGGTACTCGAGGTTGTAGACGCGAGGGTCGCCGAAGCGGCGGTCGCCACCGCCCACGTCGACGACCACGGCGTCGGGCCCGAGCTCGTCGACGAGCTCGGCGAAGCGGGGCGGGAAGCCGTTGCCCCGGTTGACGGGTTCCAGCGAGGGCAGCGGGGCGTCCTCGGGCCGCACCAGCACGTCGTAACGGCTGACCACGACCTGGTCGCCGCGGTTGTGCGGGTTGCCGACGCCGGTGGAGCGGACCCGCAGGACGTGATGGCCGTCGGCGAGCCCGCACAGGTCGACGAGGACGAGCTCGGTCTCGACGCGGTACAGGTCGACCAGCCGGACGGGCTCGTCGTCGACGAGCAGCTCGGCCTGGCCGCACCAGTCGTGCGCGTAGAACGAGATCGACACGCCCACGCCGTCGAACGGCAGCACGAGCTCGTGCGGGCCGTCGCCGGTCGTGCGGGCGCCCTCCCAGCCGTAGACCCACTCGCCCACCGCGGTGATCGACGGGTCGTCGACGGCGACGGGCACGCGGACGTGACCTCCCGGGGTCCCGCCCTCCGCCGCCCGCGCGCGGGCGCCCGGGCGGAAGCTGACGTCGTAGCTCTCGACGATGCCCACCCGTCCGTGCGCGGCGCAGAGCAGGTCGGCGGCGACGATCAGTCCCTCGTGGCGGCTGGCGTCGGCCACGCCGAGCCCGCTGCCGCAGGTGGGACACGCCAGGGCGTCGAGGAGGCGCTCCTGACGGCGGGCGGCCTCGCGTACCTCGGTCATGTCGGGGGTTCCTCCGGGGTGTCGTCGGTCGTGGCCGGGGTGTCAGCGGCGCCGCCGCCCTTGTGGGCGACGAGCTCCATCTCGTAGGTCCCGACGTTTCGGCGCCCGCTCGCCACGACCTCCACGTCGGCGAACCCGACGTCGAGGAGCATCGCCGTCAGCGAGTCGACCGTGTACATGGCCAGGTGGTCGTCGCCGGTGTAGTCCTGGAGCCCGAAGATCGCGACCGCGACCTCGTCCATGGACAGGTCGCCCGACGCTCCGGCCTCGACCAGCGCGCGCAGGTCGGGGCACACGATTCGCAACCGTCCGGTCGGCGCGAGCAGCCGCTTCCAGTACGGGAGGATGACCGTCCGCAGCTCGTGGAACCGGAAGTGCTCGACGAGGTGCTCGGACAGGAGCTCGTCCAGGGTGCCGTCCTCGAACGGCAGCCGGCGCACGTCGCCGACGACGTCGATGCCGGGCAGTGCCCTGGCGTCCGCGTTGACGTAGCCGGGGCGGACCTTCTCGCCGGCGCCCACGTTCAGGCGCAGCACTCCCCCGTCCCGGGCGCGGAGAGCGTCCACGCCGCCCTCGACCAGGATCTGCGGGTCGGGCAGCGCCTCGGGCGGCGGACCGGCGGGCAGGCGCTCCCGGAGGTCCATCGCCATGGCCTCCTGCTTGCGCTGCAGCACGTCGAGCCACGCGGTGAACATCTCGAAGCCACCGTGCTGCTCGCTCGTCAGGGTCTCCATGCCCCGGACGACCATCCGAGCGATGGCATCGGGGTCGGCCGTCGGCGGGACCTCGACCGATCGCTCGGCGATCGCCGCCACCGAGCGCTCCACCGTCTCGCCCAGGTGCTGGACGCTGCGCTCCAGGCGGTCGAGCCGCCGGGCGAGCTCGTCGTCCCGCTCGGCCTGGTGGGCGACGTCGCGGGCCACGCGCTTGACCCGGCCGGCGACCCGCCGGACCTTGGGCGCCTCGGGTGGCGTGGCGAGGACCGAGGGCAGGGCCGGCGCGAGGCGATCGAGCCAGTCGATCGGCACCTGCTTGGTGGCGGCCTCGGGGCTGAGGGCGAGGTCGCGGACGATCTCGGTGCGGGGCCGACCAGCGGACAGCTGCGCGAGCAGCTCGGGCTCCGACGGTCCGACGCCGCGGCCGAGCACGACACGATGCAGCTGGACGAGGAACTCGTGAGGATCGGGATCGGCCAGGGCCCAGGCGACGTGCTGCTCGACCGCCCGGCTCCACATCGGCTCGATCTCGGCCCGCCACCCCACGCCCAGCGGGGTCTCGAACGGGGTGTTCAGGCCGCCGACCACCTCGAGTCGGGGTCCGCCCTTGGCGAGGAAGTCGAGCTGCGCCTGCTGCTCCCAGTCCTGGGGCTCGCGCCCGAGCACGACCTGGAAGAGGTGGGCGACGAACCACGGATCCTCGGCGAGGAGCGCACGGACCACACCCCCGCTCACGTCGCGCGGCGACCGGTCCGTAGCGAGCAGCACCCCGGCGACGTGCAGCGACACCGCCGGGTCGACCGCACCGACGTCGACGAGGAGGTCGGCGAGCTCGCCGGTCCCGATGCCCTGGCCGTGTGGCTGCCACGCATCGGCGATCGCGCCGTAGAGCTCGTCGGTCCGGGCGACGGCGTGCTCCATGGACCACTTCTGGTCGAACAGCTCGCGGCCCCGACGGCCCATCTTCTCCCGCAGGCCGGCGTCGGCGACCAGCGTGGCGATCGCCTCGGCCAGCGCCGGCGCGTCGCCCGGTGCCACGAGCAGGCCGTTGTCCTCGACCAGGTCGGCCATGCCGCCCTCGTCGCACGCGATGACGGGCTTGGCGAAGCTCATGGCCTCGAGCAGCACGAGTCCGAACGACTCGTAGCGCGACGGGGCGCAGAACACGTCGCACGCCGCGTAGGCGGCGCGCACCTCGTCGTCGGGCAGCTCACCGGCGAAGCGGACCCGCTCGAGCAGGTCGGGCCGGTCCGCGTGGTCGTGCAGGAACGCCTCTCGGTACGTGCGGTCCATCTCGGTGCTCGGCGTGTCCCGGCCGACGATCGTCACCCGCAGATCCGCGAAGCGCTCGAGCAGGTCGGGCAGCACCTCGAGCAGCACGTCGATGCCCTTGCGCCGTTCCAGCCGGCCCACGAACAGCAGCTCGACCGAACCGTCCGAGCCGTCGCGCGCCGCGACCGTGTCGCCCGACGGGTCCGCCAGCCCGAAGTGCGCCAGGTGCACCTCGCCGTCGGTCCGGGCCCGCGCGGAGCGCTCGGTGGCCGTGGAGTTGGCGTGCAGGTGCGGCGCCCGTCGCAGCGTCTCCGCCTCCAGGGCCGCGAGCGCCTGGATGTGGGGCCGGTCCTTCCACGACTCGAGGATCTCGGTCACCTTCTCGATCGTCGTGACGACCGAGGTGATCGTGGGGAAGCGACCGTCGAGCGACGGAAACAGGCTCTCGCAGTTCCAGATCGGGGCGGACACCAGCGACAGCGGACGACGCCGGTGCAGGCGGTCGACCTCGTGGTACAGCGCGGCGCAGTGCTCCAGGTTGTGGCGCAGCACCGTGCCCTCGAGCCCGTCCACGTAGCGGTCCTGCACCGGGACCCGGTGGACCCAGACGCCGTCCTCCACCTCGATGCGGTGGTTGGAGTCCGATCGGGTGACGACGTGGACCTCGTGGCCGGCGGCGGCCAGGCCGCGGGCGGTGTCGGAGGTGAACCGGCCGACGCCGCCGACCTGCGGCGGGTACTCGCCGGACACGAAGCAGTAGCGCCGGCTGCGCTCGTCGCCGACGGTCGCGAACGGCAGGAAGTCGGACTCGACCGGCGCGGGCAGCACGACCGACCGGCGTTCGGCCGCCGTACCGAGCTCCACGCCGTCGGCCAGGCCACGGTTGACCTGGTCGACGAAGTCGGCGACACGATCCTCGTCGGCACCCGAACGCCGGAGCTCGCGGGTCCCCGACGCGATCACCCCGTTCGCCCAGGTCGACAGCTCGATCAGCACCTCGCCCGGCGATCGGGTGGCCGTGCCGTGGCTCAGCGCGAAGTACGTCCGGTTCTTGACGATCGGATACGGGTGGGTCCACGTGGTCCGGTCGGCCCGGAGGTGGCCCGGCAGGTAGTGGTGGTGGACCGCGGCGCCGGCGAGCGGCACCAACCGGTGCCCGGCGTCGATGAGCTGCATGCACAGCTCGGTCTCGTCCAGGTAGTACTCGATCGTCTCGTCGAAGCCGCCCACCTCGACCAGCGCCGTGCGACGGAAGCTGCAGTTGGTCCCCTGCAGGTACACGAACGGGTCGGCCTGCGGATACGTGTACTCGTCGAACGGCGGGCCCAGGTCGAAGCGGGGTTCGCCGATCCGCGTGCACGCCGAGTAGCGGTACTGCAGCTCCACGCCCGTGTGGTCGAACACCAGCCCGCCGGCGCCGGCGACCTCGGGTGCGTCGTAGGCGGCGAGCAGCCCGGCGACCCAGTCGGGTTCGGGGATGGCGTCGTCGTCGATGAACGCCACGACGTCGCCCGCCGCGGCCGCGATGCCGAGGTTGCGGGACCTGCCCAGGTGCACCTCGTCGAAGCGGACGACCCGCAGCCGGTCCTCCCACTGCGCCAGCAGCTCGTCGGTGCCGTCGGTCGACGGCCCGTTGACGACGATGACCTCGAACTCCGCGCCGACCTGCCGCCGGAGGCCGTCGAGGGTGGCGGGCAGGCTGGCGGCCCGGTTGTAGGTGTTGATGACGACGGACGCTCGCACGGGTGTCACCGTCCTAGGTCGCGGGGTCGGCGACGATCCGCCAGACGCCGTTGAGGTCGGTCAGGCCGGAGCCGGGCATGCGCTCGCCCTGGCGGACGGAGAGCGGGACGCCGTCCCAGCGGTCGAAGAGGTGCTGGACGTGCTGGTCGTTGATGGCGACCGCCACCTCGTACTTGCCGGGGTATAGCCACAGCGTGGGCAGCGTGTAGGAGACGTAGCCGCTGCCCGAGACCTTGCCGGCCGGCACCTCCTTGATGTGGGTGTTCGTGCCGTCGATCCACACGCCGTTCTCGCCGAAGACCGCGTAGCCGAACACGGGCTCGTCGACCGGTGCGTTGGCCCGGTAGTGCAGCCGCAGCTCGAGGGGCTCGCCGTAGGTGGGATGCGCCAGCGGTTCGCCGTCCGCGCCGTGGAAGGTGACGTCGGTGATGACCAGGTCGTCGTCGCGCTTCACGGCGCGGCGGATGCCGTCGCTGCGCTCCTCGTCGTCGTCGCTCGCCTCGCCGTCGTCGCGGTCCTGTCCGGCCGACAGGTCCTCGGCGGCGTTCACCTTGCGGAGGTACTCGCGGGCGATCTCCGGTCCGGTCCCGGTGAGCTGCAGCACGCCGTGGTCGAGCCACGCCGCGCCGTCGCACATGGTCTGGACCGTGCCCATCCCGTGGGTGACCACCACGATCGTCACGCCGCGACGGCGCAGCGAGTACAGGTGGTCGAAGCACTTGCGCTGGAACTCCTCGTCGCCGACCGCGATCACCTCGTCGATGATCAGGATCTCGGGGTCCACGTGGATGGCGACCGAGAAGCCCAGTCGCACGTACATGCCGGACGAGTAGATCTTGACCGGCGAGTCGATGAAGTCCTGGACGCCGGCGAACTCGACGATCTCGTCGAACACCTTGTCGATCTGCTTGCGGCCCATCCCGAGGATCGTGGCGTTCATGTAGACGTTCTCCCGACCGGTCAGGTCGGGGTGGAACCCGGCGCCGAGCTCCAGCAGCGTCGAGATGCGGCCGTCCACCTTCACCGACCCCTCGGTCGGGCGGTAGATGCCGGCGATGCAGCGCAGCAGCGTGGACTTGCCGGACCCGTTGTGGCCGACGAGCGCGTACATCGATCCCTCGGGGATCTCCAGGCTCACGTCCTTGAGGGCCCAGAAGTGGTCGATGTCGGTGTTGCGGTCCCGCCGGGTGATCAGCTCCTTGACCGAGTGCGCACGGTCGGTCTGGAGGCGGAACCGCTTGGAGACGCCCTCGACGAGGATCTTGCTCACGTCAGAGCTCCTCGATCACGAGCGGTGCGTACCGGCTGAACACCCACCAGCCCACGATCAGGCTGAGCGAGGCAGACAGGCCCATGACGATCCAGTTGGACGTGGTTGGCAGGTCCAGCATGTACACGGTCTGCGTCATCCCGTTCACGTAGGACGTCAGCGGGTTGAACTTCAGCACCGACTGGGCCGTGGGCTCGAGCATGTCCAGGCGGTAGACGATCGGCGTGGCGTAGAACCAGACCTGCAGCAGGATGCCGACCAGGTACGAGACGTCCCGGAAGCGGATGTTGCCCA
Source organism: Actinomycetes bacterium (assembly GCA_023450775.1). Classification (GTDB taxonomy): domain Bacteria; phylum Actinomycetota; class Acidimicrobiia; order Acidimicrobiales; family Microtrichaceae; genus Dermatobacter. The sequence goes on from JAEXGP010000317.1 coordinate 6,456, forward strand.
GCCCGAGCACCAGGCCGATCCCGAAGGCGAAGCAGGCGGCGAGCAGCATGATCGGGACGGCGACGAGGAACGTCCACGAGACGTTGCCGAACACGATCATGAACGCGAACAGGATGACCAGCTCCAGGCCGGCCTGGATGAGCACGGTCGTGAGGCCCGCCACCATCGGCGCCTCGGGCGGGAAGTACGTCCGTGTGAGCAGGCCGCCGGCGTTCAGGAACGACATGATCGACGTGTTGATCACGCCGGAGAACAGGTTCCAGAGCACCAGGCCGCAGAAGAGGAACAGGGCGAAGCTGTTGAGGGAGCCGTTGCCCGCCGTGGGGGCCTGACCCTTCAGGAACACGCCGAAGACCAGCGTGTAGATGCCCAGGGTGGCGGCAGGGTTGATCAGCGACCACGCCCAGCCCAGGAAGCTCTTCTTGTAGCGGGCCTTCAGGTCTCGCTGGGCGAGGTTGACGATCAGCGTCCGGTAGGACCAGACCTGCGCGGGGGTGGACAAGCGACGACCTTCGCTCGACGACGGGACCGGACGAATCTAGCAGTGGGCCCCTCTCCGACCGGGGGCACGGGGCGCCGGGTCGGGCCCCGCATGACGTCGGTCACCGCCGCCGCCCCGCGGCCCGGATCGGCTCAGCAGAGCTCGTTCACCGCCACGTGCGGGTTGCGCGGGATGCTCAGCAACGTCAACGAGGGCGCACGCAGCACGTTGCGCACGAACTGCTGCGGCGTCATCGGCGCCGCGATCGTGTTCTGGAGCTCCTGCAGGGCCGGGCACGACAGGGCGCGCCCCGCCAGATCGGCGTCCTCGGTCGCCTCGCCGGCGAGCCCGAACCGGGCCTCGACCCAGGCGAGCGGCATGTCCTTGGCGTGGCCGACCCGTGCCCCGGGCAGCGCCTCCATGCGGGCGGCGAACGCGTCGGAGAGACCGATCGGGTCGATCACGTGCACGCCGGGCCCCGCGGCGTAGCCCAGCAGGCCGATGTTGGGCCACACGATCGCGGTGCCCTCGCGGCCGGCGGGGATCGACCGCATGGACCGGTTCGTGCGGGGCAGCAGCACGACGTCGCGCCCCGCCGCGGCGCGCTCCCGGGCGTCCAGACCCCAGCGCGTCCAGGCGTTGGCGCCGTGGTCCTCGATCGTCACCGGGTGCGGGTGC
>JAEXGP010000339.1 GCA_023450775.1 Actinomycetes bacterium
GTGTGCGTCGCCGCCGCTCAGGGTGACCACCACGCCGTCGGCGGTGCCCTCGGCGGGCAGCATCGTGGCGGGTGCGGGCTCGATCAGCGGTCGGGCCTCGAGGCCGGTCCCGAGCGCGTCGGCGAGCACGGAGGCCAAGCGGTCGGCGGTGGGGGCGGTGGGCTCGGTGGCCACGCCTGCGCCTGCGTTCATCGTTGCTCCCAGTTGATGTCAGGTGTCGCCGGCGCCATCAGGCCTCCGGTCGGGTCGTGTCGGTGACGAGGGCCGCGAGTCGGTGGCCGCGTCGCGAGGCCTGCACCCGGAAGAGCTCGACGCCGTCGACCTCGGCGGTGAGGTCGCGGTCGACGGGGTGGTTGAGCGGGATGAGGTCGCCGGGGGAGAGGCCGATCACGTCCTGGCTCTTCATGGCGGTCGGGCGGAAGCGGACCGAGAGGTCGACGGGGACGTCCGCGACCCGGGCCGACAGGCGCTGGCGGACGGCGGCGGCCTCGTCGCCGTCGCCCTCGGCGCTGGGCGTGTGCGACGACATCTCGCCGAGCAGCGGCCGCAGCGTCGTGTAGAGGTAGGCGAGCGACACGTCGGTCTCGAGCACGTCCGCGATCCGCAGCCGCAACCGCAGCACCACGACCATGTCGGACGCCGAGGCCAGCTGGGCGAACTGCGGGTTGGACTCCGCGCCGACCACCCGGGGTCGCAGGCTGGCGATCGGGCCGAGGGCGTAGGCGAGCTCGCCCATCGCCCGTTCGACGACCGTGCGCATGAGCGCGGCTTCGATCTCGGTCAGGGGTCGATCGGGGATCTGGGTGCGACCCCGTCCGCCGAGCAGCAGCTCGCAGACGGTGAGCGAGCCCTCGATCGAGAACTGCAGCACGCCCACGCCCGGGAGCGGGTCGAGCGCCAGGACCGTCAGGTGCGTGGGGACCGGCAGCTCCCGGACGTACTCCTCGTAGCTGAGCTCCTCGGCCCCGTCGACCGCCATCGTGCACACGGCGCGGAGGTTGGACGACAGGAGGGTCGCGAACTGGGCGGCGAACGTCTCGTGGAGGATCTGCAGGGTCCGCAGATGGTCGCGGTTCAGCTTGTTCGGTCGACGGAAGTCGAACGCCTGCGGTCGCACGGTCCGGGCAGGGGCTTCACCCACGGTCACGGGAGTGGATCGGCGCCCGGCGCGCGCGGATGAGGGTTGGCTCCAGAAACCGCGTGCGCGCCGGCTGGGCGGCCGGACGGTGCGGCGGGTGATGTCGGGGGGTCGGGTCGGCGCCCGCTGCCGCTACTGCACGACGAGCTCGGTCAGGTAGACGCCGTGGAACTCCTCTCCGAACCGGTCCTCGCCGGCGTCGTGCAGCTCCTCCTTGACCCGCTCCGCCGTCACCTCGTCGGCCTTCAGGGAGCCGATCCGGGCGATCAGGGCGTCGCTCATGCGGCTCGGACCGCCGGCCTTCTCCCACTCCGCGGCGGGGGTGGTCTCGGCGAGCTCGACCGCCACGCCGACCCGCGCCAGGTGACCGTCGGCCAGGTTGAGCGTGAGGGCGTCGAGCGGTACGACCTCGCCCGCCTTCGGTGCTTCGGGCTCGGAGGTCTCGGTCTCGCCCCCGCCGCCCGAGCGGAGCACGAAGGCGGCGCCCACGAGACCGATCGCCAGCACCACGGCGGCGATCACGACGGGGAACCGGCCCTTCTTCGCCGGTGGCGCGGGTGCCGGTGCGGCGTCGTCGGCGTCGGTGGCGGGCGGGCGTGCGGTGGTGGCGGTCATGGACCCTCCCCGGGGGTGAGCGAGAGGACGGCGATGTCCACCCGGCGGTTGCGGGCGCGGCCTTCTGCGGTCGAGTTCGGCGCCAGCGGACGCTGGTCGGCGTAGCCGCCGGCCTCCAGGCGGGCCTGCGGGATGCCGTGGCGCTCCACCAGGTAGCGCAGCACGGCACCGGCACGGGCGGTGGAGAGCTCCCAGTTCGACGGGAACCGACCGGTGCTGATCGGCACGTCGTCGGTGTGGCCCTCGACGGCGACCTGGTTGGGCAGGGAGCTGAGCGCGTCCGCCACCGCGTCGACCACGACCATGCCCTGGGGTCGCAGCTCGGCGGATCCGGGCGTGAAGAGGACCTCGTCGCTGAGGATGCTGACGACCAGGCCGCGCTCCTCCTGCCGGAAGGTGACCGCACCGCCGAAGCCCGCCGCGTCGGCGCGGTCCTGGATGGCCGCCTCGGCGGAGTCGAGCTGGGCGCGGTCGGCCGCCCCGAGCGCCGCCGCCTGCTGCTCACGAGCCAGTGCGGCCCGAGCCGCGTCGGGCACGGACGTCGTCGTGGCGGCCACGCCGTCCAGCGGGCCGGAACCGCGCTCGAGCGGGGTCGAGATGCCGATCTCGCCGGCGAAGCTGCGGGAGAACTCGCGCAGCTTCGCCAGGTCCTGGCTGCCGATGGCCCAGAGCACCAGGAACAGGCCCATGAGCAGGGTGAGCATGTCGGCGTAGGGGATGACCCACGCCTCGTGGTTCCCGTGCTCCTCGTGGTCGTCCTCGTCGTGGTGGCGGCGCCGCCTAGGCACTGCTGCGCTCCGGTTCGGCGCCCGCCGTGGCCTTCGACGGGGGGAGGTGGCTGCGCACGAGGTCGCCCAGCACCCTCGGATTGAAGCCGGACTGGATGCCGAGCACGGCCTCGACCAGCATCCGCTTGCGGGCGACCTCGAGCGCGGAGAGCCGTCCGAGCTTGGCCGCCCACGGCAGGAAGACGCCGTTGGCCAGGAACACGCCCCAGAAGGTGGCGATGAAGGCGGCGGCGATGCCGTGGCCGAGCTCGCTCGGGTTGTCGAGCTTGCCCAGCGTGACGATCAGGCCGACGACCGCACCGATGATGCCGAACGTGGGTGCGTAGGTGCCCATGTTCGTGATCATCTTCGCCCCCTGCTTGTGGCGGGACGACATGGCCCGGATCTCGGAGTCCAGGACCTCCTCGACGATCTCGGGATCGGCCCCGTCGACCACCATCTGCAGGCCCTTGCGCAGGAAGGGGTCCTCGAGCTGGTCGAGCTCCCCCTCGAGCGACAGGAGCCCGTCGCGACGGGCCCGCTCGCCCAGTCCGACGACGGTGGGGACGATCGCGGCGGCGTCCTCGCCGTCGCCCTTGCGGAACATCATGCGGAAGAGCTTCGGGAGCTTCTTGGCGTCGTCGGTCGTGGTGCCCAGGAACGCGGCACCGAAGGTGGGCAGCACGACGATCATGAACGCCGCCGGCACGGTGAAGAACGCCACCGGCGACACGCCCTTGAGCAGTGCGCCGACGAACACGCCGATCAGGATCAGCAGGCCGCCGACGATCGAGATGGGATCCACGTCAGACCTCCCCGGTCCCGGGTCGTTCCACGACGAGCCGCAGCGGTGGGGCGGTGGGGACGTCGGGGTCCGCGGTCAGCCGGTCGACCTCGACCAGCACCCGCGCCCGGAACTCGACGATCCGGTCGACGACCTCCGCCGGCGTCTCGGCGACGACGTAGCGGGTCCCGTCGACCAGCGAGACCACCGTGTCACGGGTGGTCTCGACCCGTTCGATCAGGTCTGCGTTGATCCCGATCCGGCTGCCGTCGAGCCGCGTCAAGAGGATCACGTCGCCGCCTCCTTGCGTCGAGTGCCGCCCGCCTCGTGCGGGCCGCAGGTGTATCGGACGAGGCCCGCCGTCCGTGAGGGTTCGGCGCAGAAGCCCCGACGCGACGGAGGGTCCGACCGCCGTCGCGGCCGGACCCTCCGCTCGTTCAGCGAGTCGCTCAGCGCTTGAGGTTGACGACCTCCTGCAGCATCTCGTCCGACGTCGTCACCACCCGGGAGTTCGCCTGGAAGCCGCGCTGGGCGAGGATCAGGTTCGTGAACTCGGTCGAGAGGTCCACGTTCGACATCTCGAGCGTGCCGCTCGACAGCAGGCCCCGGCCGCCCTGGCCCGCCTGGCCGATGTTGACCGCACCCGACGCGGCCGTGGCCCCGAACGTGGAGCCGCCCCGCTTCTCGAGGCCCTCGGGGTTGGTGAAGCTGGCGAGCGCGAGCTGGCCCAGCGAGCGGGTCAGGCCGTTCGAGTACGAGCCGGTGACCAGACCGTCCTGGCCGATCGAGAAGCTCTGCAGCGAGCCGGCGGCCGAGCCGTTCTGGTCGAGCGCCGCCGCGGTCGAGAGCGAGCCGAACTGGGTGATCCGGGCGGGGGCCGAGGCGGCGCCGAGGCTGATCGTGATGTCGTCGCCGGCCGCGAAGCCCGGGATCGTGCCACCGGGGATCGTCAGCGCGTAGCCGGAGGTGAGCTCGCCGTTCGCGTCGAACGTGAGCGGGCCGCCGGTCACCGCGCTGGCGGCGGCGGGCGGCGTGGGCTGCTGGACGCCGGCGTCGTCGACGTAGCGGTAGCCGACGCTCCAGGTGTCGGCCGCCGTCTTGGTCAGCTCGTAGCGGACGGTGGTCTGGCGGCCCTGGCCGTCGTACACGTCGATCGAGGTGGCGACGGTGGTGCCGACCGCGGCGTCGGCGGGCAGGTTGCCGCCGAGGACCGACGTGGACGTCTGCACCGGGGCGATCACGTCGCCGACGGGGACCACCAGCGGACGCACCGGGCCGTTGGGGTTGAACTGCCCGTTGGCGTCGGCCGGCCAGCCCTGCACGATGCCGCCGTTCTGCGACACGAGGCGGCCGAGCGTGTCGAGCGTGAACGCGCCCGACCGGGTGAAGAGGCGCTCGCCGCCCTGGTCGACGATGAAGAAGCCGTCGCCCGTGATCGCCAGGTCGGTGCCACGGCCGGTGAGCTGCGGGGCGCCCTGGGAGAAGTTGGTGGTGACGCCGGCGACGCTGGCGCCCAGGCCGATCTGGGCGGGGTTGGTCCCGCCGGTGTTGGCGCCCGCACGGCCGGCGCCGCGAAGGGTCTGGCTCAACACGTCCTCGAAGACGGTGTTCGACGACTTGAAGCCGGTGGTGTTGACGTTGGCGATGTTGTTGCCGACGACGTCCATCATCGTCTGGTGGTTCCGGAGGCCGGACACGGCGGCGTACATGGATCGGATCATCTGTGGGCTCCTGGTGGGGTGGGCGAGTGGAGTGGGGTGGGCGAGTGGGGTGGGCGTGCGAGTGGGTCGGGGGCGGGAGCGCTGCGGCGCTCAGCCGATGCCGGTGATGCGGTCGAGGGGGATCTGCTCGCCGCCGACGTCGACGACGACGCCGTCGAGCGTGGAGCGGGCACGGGTGACGGCGCCCGAGTGGTCGGCGCCGTCGGTGCCCTGCCACGTGACCGTCCGTCCGATCAGCCCGGTCGCGGCGGACAGGCCGAGGGCGCTCACGGTCGCCGCGCTCTGCTGGGCGATGAGGTCGAGCTTCTCGATCGACGTGAGCTGCGCCGTCTGGGCCATGAACTGGCCGGGGTCGGTCGGCGACAGGGGGTCCTGGTAGCGGAGCTGCGCCACGAGGAGCTGCAGGAAGGCCTCCTTGTCGATCTCGTGGTTGCGTCGGGGGGCGGCGGTGGTGGTGCCGGCCGGGGTGGCCGGCGTGGTGCCGACCTGGACGGGGATGGTCATGTGGGCTCCGTGCGGGGTGAGGGGTCGGGTGC
>JAEXGP010000372.1 GCA_023450775.1 Actinomycetes bacterium
AGCTGGCGCGTCGGGTCGCGGCGTCGCCCGTGTTCGACCGCCCCGACGACGGGGACGCGTCACCTCCGCAGGACGGCGCACCGCCTGCCGCGGCCGGCGACGGGCCACCGACGTTCGACCAGGCGGACGAGGACCCGACGACCGTCGGCGACGCGTTCGCCGAGCTCGCCGCCCTCGAGACCTCGCGCCGGTACGGGCGGCGCACCCCCGATCCCGCCGACTGCGACGCGGCCGAGGCCGCCGCCGCTCGCGTCCACCGGGCGGTCAGGGCGGTGGCGACGACCCGTCAGAAGGTCCGCCACCTCGTCGGCTGAGCGGTGCCCGCCGGCCCGGCGCGCCGGGACGCGACGAGTGCAGCGTGCCGGGATCGGACGGAGGCGACAGGGGCGACGCCGTCAGGCGTCATCGTCCTCGGGACGCTTGAAGCGGTCCCGGGCCTTCTTGCCCGCACCGTTCACGTAGCCGCGCAGCCCGTTGCCGCGGATCGCCTGGCCGGCCTCGCCGATGCCGGCACGGCCCATCCGCCGGGCGGCCCGCTCGATCACGACCGCCGAGACGACCATGCCGAGGAAGCCGACGAAGGCCAGCACGAAGCTGACCGTGAGCAGCAGCACCGTGCCGGCGAAGCTGGCGACGAAGGCCACGATCCCCCAGCGCAGCTGACGGAGTGCGTGGGAGTAGATGGTCGTGGAGCCCACCTGACGGGCCAGATCGGGGTCCGAGGCGCGCAGCTGGTTCTCGATCTCGCTGAGGATCCGTTGCTCCTCTTCGGAGAGCGGCATGGGCCTTCACCCCCTCGCTGGCTCGGTCGTGCTCGTCGGTCTGGCTGGCGACTGCTGGCTGCTGGCTGGCGAGCTCGTCCGTCGGATCCGCTCGACTGGATGTTCCCACACGCTACCTGCCTGTGCCACGGCTCCGGCCGTCGGTCCAGGGGATTTCTGCCCCCGCCGTCCACCTGCCCGCGGCGCTCCCGGCCATGCGCGTCAGCCGCCGGGCTCGTCGGTCGACGACGGCCGGTCGGGTCCCCACCGCCCGCGGCCTCCCTCCCCCGCAGCGCCGACGGTGCGGCCCGGACGGATGCTCGTGGACCCGAACCGGCGCCGGATGTCGTCGATCGCCTGGTTCGCGGCGTCCCAGTCGGCGTCGGTCGCGGCCGTGCCCCGGTCCGGATCGGGCGGCCCGTCGGAGGGCACCGACGCCGGCGCGCCCGAGCCCAGCAGGGCGTCGAGCGAGAGCTGTTCGACCGGGGCCTCCCGGGTGAGGTTCGCGGCGCCGACGCCCAGCAGCCGCACGCCGCCCTTCAGCGGGAGCGACGAGAGCATCCGCCACGCCTCGTCGCGCAACGTCGTGCCCCGGTCGGTCGCGGCGTCGAGCGTGTGGGACCGGGTCACCGTGCTGAAGTCCGCGTACCGCACCTTGAGCTGCACGGTGCGGCCCCGGTAGCCGTGGCGCCGCAGCCGGTCCGCCACGGCGTCGGCCATCCGGACCAGGTCCGCCCGCAGCTCGTCGCGGTGGTGCCGGTCGACGGCGAACGTCTCCTCGTGGCTGATCGAGCGCGGCTCCTGGTCCGGCACCACGGGCCGGTCGTCGATCCCGTTCGCCAGCGCGTGGAGGTGCTCGCCGGACGCCCGCCCCAACGCGCCGACCACGGTCTCGACCGGCAGTGCGGCCAGGTCGCCGACCGTGCGGATGCCGAAGCGCTGGAGCTTGGCCAGCGTGGCCGGACCCACGCCCCAGAGACGCGACACGTCCAGGGGATGCAGGAACTCGAGCTCGTGACCGGGCCGCACCACGAGCACGCCCTCCCCCGGCCGCGGTCCGTCCGGTCCCGCCACGGGCTTGGCGCCGGCGGAGGCCAGCTTGGCCAGGAACTTGTTGGGGGCCACGCCGACCGCGCAGGTGAGCCCCTCCTGGTCGAGCACCTCCCGGCGGAGCCGCGCCGCGAGCTCCTCGGGCGGGCCGTGCAGACGGCGCGTGCCGCTGACGTCCAGGAACGCCTCGTCGAGCGACAGCGGCTCGACGAGCGGCGTCACCGACCGGAACAGCTCCATGATCCGGGCCGACACCTCGCCGTAGTGGGCATGGTCGCCGGGCAGCACCACCAGGTCGGGACACAGCCGGCGGGCGCGGGTCGACGGCATGGCCGAGCGGACGCCGAACACCCGGGCCTCGTACGACGCGGCGGCGATCACGCCGCGGTCGCCGGTCCCGCCGACCGCCACCGGCAGGCCCCGCAGCTCGGGACGGCGCAGCAGCTCCACCGATGCGAAGAAGGCGTCCATGTCGACGTGGAGGATCGACCGGTGCCGTGCCCCCGGATCGTCGGCGGCTGCGACCTGCTCGGACACGCCGACAGTCTCGCACCCGGCCTGTCGTCGCTCGTCGCCAGTCACGCTACCGTCACCCGGGACATGTCCGACCTCCGAGCCGACCTGGCCGCCAACCACAGCAGCAGCAAGGGCCGTGCGGTCATGGCCGCGTTCCGGGCCACGCAGGCCGCGAACGCTCCGGGCCGACCGCCGGTCCTCGGCAAGCTCGCCACCGCGGCGTACCGGCTGGCGATCGACTGGGTGCTCGGCATCGACCTGCCGCCCGACGTGCAGGTGGGACCCGGACTGGCGATCTTCCACGGGACCGGCCTGGTGGTGCACCCGACGACGGTGATCGGCCGCGACGTCCTGCTGCGTCACGGCATCACCCTGGGCGCGCTCGGCGACGACGACGAGTCCACCGGCCCGCGGCTCGGCGATCGCGTGAGCGTCGGCGCCGGCGCGATCGTGCTCGGCCCGATCTCGATCGGCGACGACGCGGTCATCGGCGCCGGTGCGGTCGTCGTCGACGACGTGCCCGCCGGCGCCGTCGTGGTCGGCAACCCGGCCCGGGTCGTGCGAGTCCGGGACGACGTCGGATGACCCGGCTCGGCGGGATCGACGGCGCGATCCACGTCCTGGTGGTGGCCCACGGGCCGCCGCTCCGCGGCGGGATCGCGACCGTGGCGCTCGACCTGGTCGAGGACCCCGGGCTGAACGCGGAGTTCGACGTCGAGTTCCTCAACACCGCGCAGAACGACGACGCCCGGGGGCGGTTCTCGCTGGCGAACGTCCAGCGCGTCACCCGTGACATGGTCGAGACGTTCCGGCGCAGCCGGCCCGGCACCGTCGTGCACACGCACTCGGTGCAGTACCCGGAGTTCGTGGTGTGGCGGCAGGTCGCGATCGCGCTCGCCGCCCGGCTCCGCGGCGCGGCGGTCCTCGGCCACAACCACGCCCAGCCGCCCTACATGGAGGGCCCCGGCGAGTGGGAGATCAGCCGGCTGAACCGCTGGGGCTTCCGCGTGCTCGACCGGCTGCTCGAGGCCAACGTGCTCATCGCCGCGGCCGGCGTCCCCAACCTGCGGCGCTACATGTCGAGCACTCCCCTGCCCGTGGTGCACAACTCGATCGTCGTCGACGAGGTGGTGCAGAGCAGCGCCGTGCACGATCCGCCGGTGGTGCTGTTCATCGGTGAGCTCCTGGAGCGCAAGGGCCTGGTCCAGCTGCTCGACGCGGTCGACCTGCTCGCCGAGCGTGGCGTGACCGGCTTCGAGCTGCGGATCATCGGCGACGACCGACCCGGGCTCGATCCGTTGAAGGACGAGATGGTGGCCCTGGTCCGCGAGCGGGGCCACGGCGACGCGCTGACCGGCCCGCTCGACCGCTCGGACGTGTACCGGCACCTGTCCGAGGCGGACCTCTACGTGTTCCCCACGTTCACCGAGGGCCAGCCGTTCACGGTCATCGAGTCGCTCGCGTCCGGCGTGCCGCTGGTGGCGACCGACATCCAGGCGATCGCGAACATGATCGAGGACCCGACCCACGGCCGGCTCGTGCCCGTCCGCGACGCCGTGGCGGTCGCCGACGCCATGCAGGAGCTGCTCGCGGATCCCGACGAGCGGCGCCGCATCTCGGACGCCTGCCGGGCGCGCGCCAGGGAGCGCTTCGACCGGCCGGTGTTCCGCGCCCGCATCGCCGCCCTCTACCGGGCCGCGGGCAACTCGAGAGGCAGGCGCAGCCGGCTGCGCGCCGGCCGGGCCCGCATCCGGGCCATCGATCGCTGACGCACCCGCGGCGGCACTGGCGACCGGCGAGGGGTCCGCTGCGCTCGACCGAGATCGTCTCGAGCGTGGCGCCCTGGATCCGGTACCGGTAGGTCCGCGGCTCCTGCCAGCGCTCACGCAGCCAGTCGAGCAGCGGTTCGCGGACCCACGGGTGCGAGTCACCGAGCAGCTCCACGCACTGGGGCGTCGCGGCCCACGCGGACCCGATCACGATGCCGTCGGGATCCGCGCCGATCGTCAGCTCGCCGACGACCGCCGTGGCGCGGTGCACCTCCACCCGGAGGTCCCAGCCCAGGTCGGGCGCCTGCGCCTCGATGTCGTAGAGGAGCCCACCCCAGCCGGTGACCTGGAGCCCGGTCTCCTCCTCGACCTCGCGGGCCAGGCCCTCGAGCGGCCGCTCGCCGTCGTCGACGACGCCGCCGGGCGTGGTCCAGTCCGCGGTGCCGTTGCGCCGGAGGTTCTGCACGAGCAGCACCGCGCCCGCGGGCACGTCGGCCGGGAGATCCGGGACGACCCCCGTCTCGATCACCGCGCTGGCGACGGTCCACGCTCGCACCCCACCAGCCTGCCCGATCCACGAGGACGGGGCCGACGTCGGCACGGCGCGGCTCGGCTCAGTCGCCCAGGTCGTCGACGCGCACCTGCACGGGACCCGGGTTGCCGTCGGCGTCGCGCTCCTGGAACGCGGCATCGTCGATCACCACGGTGGGCGTGGTGGCCTGGGCCTCGGGAGCGGGCTGCTCGGTCGGCGTGCCGGCGGACTCCGCCGCCGACGACTCCTGCGCATCGGTCAGCACGAGCGCGCCGGCGGCGGTCGTGGCGACCAGCACGCCCACGACGGGCACGACCGTCCGGCCACGGAGCAGGCGGAAGCGCTTCTTCACCGGCTCGGGCGTGGTGACCATGAGCGCGACGAGCTCGTCCTCGATGGTGCGGCGATCGCTCTCGAACACCTCGGCAAGCACGTCCAGGTCGCCCAGTCGCAGCGTGATCGACGTGCCGGGCTCCTGGCCGCGCATGGAGTACACGAGGGCCAGGTACTTGCTCAGCACCTCGTCACGACCTGCGGGCTCCTCGGCATCGGGGAGCTCGGCGGTCGTGCCGTCGGCCTCGATCACGCCCTCCTCCAGGTCGATCACCAGTCGGCTGCGGCTCGGCACCATGGACGAGGTCTTCAGGCCGTAGAGCTCGGTGAGCGTCCGGAGGTCCTGGTCGTCGAGGGCGCGGCGACCGGTCTCGACCTCCAGGATCTCGATCTCGTCGAGCGCGCCGCCGATCTCCTCGGCCACGTCGGCGACGGTCAGCCCGCGCTCGAGACGGGCTTCGGCCAGCAGTCGGCCGAGACGGCGGGGGGGCACCAGCAGTTCCATGGCCTCCGAATCGGCGTCCCCGGTCACTTCTTGAGCGTTCTTCGGAACACGGGGGACGCGCCGGTGACCGGATCCCCTCTCCGCGGACAGGGGCCCGCGACGGCCCCGCTCGTATCATCGGAGCCATGGCGACGCGAGCCGACGGCCCCGGCCCCTCGAGCCCCCCGGAGGGGACCGATCCCGACTCGGCCCTCCCTCCGGTGTACGCCAGGGTCCTGGCGTTCGCCTCGATCCTGGTCGGCGGCGCGGCGGGCGGGCTGATCGGCTACGCGTTCGCCGACCTCGGCGGCTTCGGCGGCGCCGCGGTGGGGCTCATCACGTTCCTGGGCGCCGTCGTCGGCGCGGGCGGCGTGGCCGTGGTGGCGGTCCTCACGCTCCGCGCCCTGGGCGAGTGGGAGACGATCCGTCGCCGGGACGAGGAACGCCGGTCGGCGGGTCGCGGCGCTCGGCGACCCCGGTGAGCGAGCCGGACGAGGACCCCTACGCGCCGCTGCTGGCGATCGCGCTGGAGGCCGCGTCGGCGGCCGTCGAGCTCGTCCACGACGGCCGTCCGGAGCAGCTCGAGATCGCCTCCAAGTCGTCCTCGACCGACATGGTGACGCAGATGGACCGCGCGGCCGAGGCCGTGATCCGCGAGGTCATCGCGAGCAGCCGGCCGGGCGACGTGGTCGTCGGCGAGGAGATGGGCGACGGCGCCGGTGGCGCGCACGACGCCCCGGGCGAGGGCGCGGTCACGTGGTGGGTCGACCCGATCGACGGCACCACCAACTACGTGTACGACCACCCGGGCTGGAACGTGTCGATCGCCGCGGCGATCGACGGCACGGTCGTGGCGGGCGTGGTGGCGGACCCCACCCACGGTCGCACCTACCGGGCCACGCTCGGGCACGGCGCGTACTGCGACGACCGGCCGCACCGATTGCACCTCGCGGACCCGCCCGACGTGGAGCGGGCGCTGGTGGCGACCGGGTTCGGCTACGACCGCGAGCAGCGGCACCGGCAGGGTCTGGTGGTCGCCGAGCTGCTCCCGCGCATCCGTGACATCCGGCGCATGGGCGCGGCGGCGCTCGACCTGTGCTCGGTGGCGGCCGGTCGGGTCGACGTCTTCTACGAGGCGGGCCTGTCGACGTGGGACTACGCCGCCGGGGCGTTGATCGCGCAGGAGGCGGGCGCCCACGTGGGCAGCATCGACGGCGGGGCGGTCCGGCCCGGTTCGGTGCTGGCCGCCCACCCGACGCTGTTCGAGGCGTTCGTGCCGCTCCTCGCGGAGCTCGGCGCCGAAGGCGCCTGAGATCGGAGAGCGCCGAAGGCGCCTGAGATCGGAGAGCGCCGAGGGCGCCTGAGCTCCACTGCGCGAGGCGGGGCCCCCGCTGTCACCCGAAGCCCCCCGAGATGGTGGACAATGGCCGTCGTGGGCACGCGCATCCTGACCGTCGAGGACGACGAACGCATCCGCACGTCGGTGAAGCTGGCGTTGGAGGACGAGGGCTGGCAGGTCGAGGAGGCGGAGACCGGCGAGGACGCCATCTCCACGTTCACCCGCGAGCCGACCGACGTCGTGCTGATCGACATCATGCTGCCCGGCATCGACGGCTTCGAGGTGTGCCGCTCGGTGCGCCGCCTCAGCGACGTCCCGATCATCATGGTGACGGCCCGCGCCGACACCCACGACGTCGTCGCCGGGCTCGAGGCGGGCGCGGACGACTACCTGACCAAGCCGTTCGCTCCCAAGGAGCTGTCGGCCCGGATCCGCGCGCTCCTGCGCCGGGCCCGACCCACGGCGCCGGGCAACCCGCGCCTGCGCTTCGGCGAGCTGGAGGTCGTCCCTCAGGAGGGCGTGGTGACGCGGGCGGGCGAGCCGGTGCACCTGACCAAGACCGAGTTCCGGCTGCTGGTCGAGCTGGCCAACCACCCCGGCACGGTGTTCTCCCGGGAGGACCTGCTCGAGAAGGTGTGGGGCCACGGCGTGTTCGGCGACGGTCGTCTGGTCGACGTCCACGTCCGCCGTCTGCGCACCAAGATCGAGGCGGATCCGGCGGATCCGCGCCACGTGGTCACCGTGCGCGGGCTCGGCTACAAGCTGCAACCGTGAGCGGGCCCGAGCGGCCCGGCGCGGGGTGGTCCGACACCGCCCCTCGGACGATCGACGATCGCCTCCGCCGGGGCATCCACCCCGGCCTCCGGGCCCGCATCGCGATCGCCGTGGCCCTCGTGACGCTGCTGGCCTCGGTGGCCGTCGCCGTGACGACCATGACCGTGACCAAGCGCACGCTGATCGACCAGCGTGAGGAGTCGGTGTCGCGCCGCGTGCTGGCCAACGCCCGCACGGTCCAGGGCTCGATCGGCCGGGCGCCCACCCAGGACGTGCAGACCGTGCTGTCGTCGCTGCCCGACGCCGGCAAGCCGTCGGTGGTGCTGCCGACCGACGGCCGGACGGTGACCGCCAGCCTGGACCCGCGCTTCGGCGTGGAGTCGATCCCCCGCAGCCTGCGCGACCGGGTGCTGTCGGGTGAGAGCGGGATCATGCGCTTCGACGCCGACGGCCAGCCGGTCGTGGCGATCGGCGTGCCCCTCGCGGAGCCCGGCTCGGCGTACTACGAGGTGTACCGGCTGGACGACATCGACGCCGGGTTGAGCGCGCTCGGCTACACGTTGATCCTGGCCACCACGCTGTCCACGGTGGCTGCCGCCGCGATCGGCTACTGGGCCAGCCGCTACACGCTGCGCCCGCTGATCCGGATCAACGAGGCGACCGAGGCGGTCGCACTGGGCCAGCTGGACACGCGGCTCGACTACGAGGAGTACGCGCACGACGCGGACCTGGCCCCGCTGGTCGCCAACTTCAACGCGATGGTCGAGAGCCTGCAGGACCGCATCGACCGCGACGCCCGCTTCGCGAGCGACGTGAGCCACGAGCTCCGCTCCCCCCTCACCACGATCAACGCGGCCATCCAGGTGCTGTCGAACAACCGCGACCAGCTCCCCGAGCGGTCCCAGCAGGCGCTGGACCTGCTCCGCAAGGACATGGGTCGCTTCACGCAGCTGGTCGAGGACCTGCTCGAGATCTCGCGCTTCGACGCCGGCGCGGTGCGCCTGGAGCTCGACGGCGTGGCGCTGGTGCCGCTGGTGCGCTCGACGGTGGCGGGCTTCACCGACCACACCGTGCCGGTCGAGGCCGATCCCGAGCTGGAGGGCGTGGTGCTGGCCTGCGACAAGCGACGGGTGGCCCGCATCCTGGCCAACTACCTGGACAACGCCGAGAAGTACGCCGACGGCGCCACCGGCGTGTTCGTCGAGCGCCACACCCCCGACCCCGACGAGATCGCCGACGGCGTGCCGCCCGACGAGCTCACCGTGCGCATCGCGGTCGAGGACCGCGGCGCCGGTGTGCCGGAGTCCGAGCGGGCCCGCATCTTCGACCGGTTCAACCGCGGCGACCAGGGTGGCAGCCGTGGCTCCGACGTCGGCGTGGGCCTGGGGCTGGCGCTGGTGGCCGAGCACGCCCGGCTGCAGGGTGGACGCGTGTGGGTCGAGGACCGGGAGGACGGCGGCCAGGGTGCCCGCTTCGTCGTCGAGCTGCCGCTGCTGGCGGTGGACGACGTGGAGGAGGACGACCTGTCGGCCGCCACGCCCGAGGCCACGAGCGCGCTCACGCTGACCGGCGAGCACAAGGCGATCACCGTGTCCCGGACACCGGGTGCCGGCACGGACGGAGGTGCGCCGTGAAGCCGCTCGGGAGCCGGTCCGCGGCCGCGTCCGCCTGGGCGGCCGTCCTCGTCGCCGTGCTGGTCGCCGCGACGTCGTGTTCCATCGGGACCGACGACGAGCCCCGGGCGCTCGCGGTCAGCACCACCACGACCACGCTCCCGGCGACACCCACCAGCGGCGGTGCCACCGCCGTCGTCTACTACCTGCGCGACGGCCAGCTGATCCCGGTGTCGCTGTCGCTGCCCGACCGCCAGGTGCAGACCGTGGTGAACACGCTGTTCGAGGTGTCCGACACGAGCGTGCAGGGTCAGGACCTGACCACGTCGGTGCCGGTCGACACCCACCTGACGAGCATGGAGCTCCAGGACGGCACGCTCACGCTCGACCTCTCCGAGGAGTTCGACAACGTCGTCGGTCCGAGCCGCCAGCTCGCGATCGCCCAGATCGTGATGACCGCCACCGAGTTCGGCAACGTGGAGCGAGTGCGGTTCCGCGTGGACGGCGACCCGATCCAGGTCGCCACGCCCACCCGCGGCGACGCCTCCACGGTGACGGCCTGCGACTACGCGTCGCTGCTGCCCGACCCCGCCCAGGTCGAATCGGTGGGCCTGGGCTCGACCACCCTGCAGCGGCTCCAGCTGCGGACCTCGAAGCTCGAGTCCACCTGCCCCGCTCCCGACTGACGGACCGCTCCCGACTGACCGCCCCGACTGACGGACCGCCCCGGTTGGTGCTCGGGCCGGCGCTCAGCTGGCGAAGAACGGGCGGGCGACCTCGTCGTACAGGTCCAGGTCGACGTGCTTGATCGTGCCCGTCGCCTCGTGGAGCGGCACCCGCACGATGCGGTCCGACTGCAGCGCCACCATCTGCCCCCACGCGCCGTCGGCCGCCGCGTCGGCCGCGGCCACGCCGTACCGCGTGGCGAGGACCCGGTCGAACGCCGTGGGCGTGCCGCCGCGCTGCACGTGGCCCAGGATCGTCACGCGGGTCTCGATGCCGGTCCGACCCTCGATCTCCTCGGCCAGCCGCTGCGAGATCCCGCCCAGGCGCCGGTGCCCGAAGCGGTCGACCTCGTACTCGGGCTCGGGCATGGTCCCCGGGACCGGCACCGCGCCCTCGGCCACGACGACGATCGACGCGTAGGACATGCCGGCGTGGCGGCGCTGCAGCGCCTCGCACACCTCGCCGATGTCGAACGGCACCTCGGGGATGAGCGTCATCGTCGCCCCGCCGGCCAGGCCCGCCCGGATGGCGATGTGGCCGGCGTCGCGGCCCATGACCTCGACGACCATCACCCGGTCGTGCGCCTCCGCAGTGGTGTGCAAGCGGTCGATCGCCGCGCTGCAGACGTGCACGGCCGTGTCGAAGCCGAACGTCATCTCGGTGGCGGCGATGTCGTTGTCGATGGTCTTGGGGACGCCGATGCAGTTCACACCGTCGTCCTGCAGGTCGCGGGCGGCGCCCAGCGAACCGTCGCCGCCGATGACGACGAAGCCGTCCAGCCGGTGCCGAGCGACCGCGGCCCGCACCTTCTCGACGCCGTCGGGGTACTGGTAGGGCTGCACCCGGGAGGTGCCCAGGATCGTCCCGCCCCGGGGCAGGATGCCGCGGCACCGGTTGACGTCCAGGAGCTCCCAGTCGTCGTCGAGCACGCCCCGCCACGCGTCGCGGAACCCCACCACCGCACCGCCGTGCACGCGCTCCACCTTGCGCACGACGGCCCGGATGACCGCGTTCAGACCCGGGCAGTCGCCACCTGAGGTCAGCACGCCGATCCGCACGGCGGACACAGTAGAGCCCGTCCGCCACCGCGCCGGTCGTCCTCCGACGAACGCCCCGGGGCTTGGCAGTAGTCTCCGCCGCCGTGGCGGTGCTCTCGATCGATGCCGGGACGACGGGGATCAGGGCCTTCGTGGTCGACGGAACGGGTCGACCCGTCGTGCGGGCGTACCGCGAGTTCACGCAGCACTTCCCACATCCCGGCTGGGTGGAGCACGACGCCACCGAGATCTGGGAGACCACGGTCGCGGTGCTCGAGGAGGCGGCCGCGCAGGTGCGCGACCAGATGGGCGACGAGCCGATCACCGCGGTCGGCATCACCAACCAGCGCGAGACCGCCGTGGCGTGGGACGCACGGACCGGTCTCCCCCGCCACCGGGCGCTCGTGTGGCAGGACCGCCGCACCGCGGACCGGTGCCGCCAGCTCGAGGACGCCGGTCAGCTGCCCCGCATCCGGGAGCTGACCGGGCTCGTGCTCGACCCGTACTTCTCGGCGTCCAAGTTCGAGTGGCTGCTGACCGAGGGCGGCGTCGAGGCCGACGACGACCTCCGGCTCGGGACCGTGGACAGCTGGCTGCTCTGGAACCTCACGGGCGGCACCGAGGCGGCCGGCGCGGTCCACGCCACCGATCCGTCGAACGCGTCGCGGACCATGCTGTACGACCTGCGCAGCAAGGGCTGGTCCGACGAGCTGTGCGACCTGTTCGGGGTGCCCCGGTCCGCGCTGCCGGTCGTGCTCCCGTCGTGCGGCGAGTTCGGTCGCACCACGGCGGACGTGCCCCTCGGTGCGGGCATCCCCGTCGCGGGCATCGCCGGGGACCAGCAGGCAGCGCTGTTCGGGCAGGCGTGCCTGCAGCCGGGCATGGCCAAGAACACGTACGGGACCGGCTCGTTCGTGCTCCTGAACGTGGGTCCTGACTGCCCCGAGCCGTCCGACGGGCTGCTGGCCACCGTCGCCTGGGAGGTGCCGGCGGACGTGTTCGAGGACGGTGCCACCCTGGGCTCGGCGCCGGCGGGCCGGGACCGACCCACGGTGACCCACTACGCGCTCGAGGGCGCGATCTTCGTGACCGGCGCGGCGGTGCAGTGGCTGCGCGACGGGCTCGAGATCATCGCCGAGGCGGCCGAGGTCGGACCCCTGGCCGAGTCGGTCCCCGACACGGGCGGCACGTTCGTGGTGCCGGCCTTCACCGGCCTCGGCGCGCCCGACTGGGACCCGTACGCACGGGGCACGATCGTCGGGATCACCCGCGGCACCACGCGGGCGCACCTGGCCCGCGCGGTCGTCGAGTCCATGGCGTTCCAGACCCGGGACGTGGTCGAGGCGATGACCGTCGCGGCGGGCGTGGAGGTCGCGGAGCTGCGCGTGGACGGCGGCGCCGCCGCCATGGACCTGCTGCTGCAGGTGCAGGCCGACCAGCTCGGCGTGCCGGTCGTGCGCTCCTCGGTGGCCGAGACCACGGCGCTCGGCGCCGCGCTGCTGGCCGGCCTGGGCGCCGGCACCTGGACGAGCGCCGCCGAGC
>JAEXGP010000390.1 GCA_023450775.1 Actinomycetes bacterium
CACCGGGCTCGACGGCGTCGTCGGCCGCGAGCCGGGCCACCTCGTCGGCCACCCGCTGCTCGGCGATGGCCACGTAGTCGGGATCGGTGTCGAAGCCGATGTAGCGACGGTCGCTGCGCACGGCCGCCACGGCGGTGGAGCCCGACCCCATGAACGGATCGAGCACGACGTCGCCCTGGTAGGTGTAGAGGTCGATCATGCGCAGGGGAAGCTCCACCGGGAAGGGCGCCGGGTGCCCCACCCGGGTGGCGCTCTCGGGCGAGATCTCCCACAGGTCGGTGGTCGCCTCCATGAACTCGTCGCGCGAGATCGTGGTGGTGGACGGCAGTCCCTGCTGGGCGCGCTGGGCCGGCGTGAGCGCCCGGTCGAAGCGGCCCTTGCTGGCGATGACGATGCGCTCGGTGACGTCCCGCAGCACCGGGTTGGCCGGCCGCTGGAAGGTCCCCCATGCGCACGAGCCGCCGGCGGCGCGGCCCTTCCACCAGATGACCTCGCCCCGCAGCAGCAGCCCGAGGTCCTGGAGGATCGAGGTGACGTCGGCCGACAGCGACCGGTACGGACGGCGGCCGAGGTTGGCCACGTTGACCGCGATGCGCCCGCCGGGCTCGAGCACGCGCTTGCACTCGGCGAACACGTCGTGCAGGAGGTCGAGGTACTCGAAGTAGTCGGCGGGCACGCCGCCGACGCCGAGCTCCTCCTCGTAGGCCTTGCCCGCGAAGTACGGCGGCGACGTCACGACCAGGGCCACGGAGTCGGTCGGCACGTCGGCCATGTCCCGCGCGTCGTGGCGGTGGATGACGTCGACCGCACCCGCCGTGGCGACCGTGCTGTCGGTGGAGATCTCGGGTGCCACGAACCGGTCGTAGAACGCCGAGGCGTCGTGGGCCTCGCGACGCCCCGAGCCGAAGTTGGCGGTGGCGGTGGCACGGCGGGTGCGCCGTGACCTGGGCGCCACCACGGACGCCTCGGCGGGGACCGCCGGGTCCGCCGCGGCCGCGGCAGCTGCTCGACGGGCGCTCACGAGCCCAGCACCTCGTCCGCGCTGGGCAGGCGGTCCAGGTACTCGATGACCGCCCGGGTCACCAGCAGGTTGACCGAGACGTCCCGCTCGTTGGCGGCGTCGTGCAGCCGGCGGTGGACGGACTCGGGCAGGCGCACGGCGGTGGCGATGCGCGGCTCGTCGCTCAGGCGGGGTCGACCCATGGCCCGCCAACCTAACCGTGGGGTCGGACAACGCCGCGGATTTGCGCGCGCAACTACGCGCGCTGCGGCGCGACAACGCGCGCCCTCTCCTGCTTTCGGCGCCGGTTTCCGTCGCTCAGCGACGGAAACCAGCGCAAGAACGGGAGTGCGCGCCGTTCAGCGGTCGCTGGGGTCCAGGTCGCGGTACAACACGCGCAGCCGCTCCTGATGGGTGCGGTCCCGTTCGGCGACCTCGGGCTCGAGCACGTTGGCGTCGGTGAACCAGTCCTCCATGGTCCGTCCGGCCTCCTGGCCCGCGCGGGTGTGGACGTCGATCGCCTCGGGCGGGATGTCGGGCACCCGGTCCGTGTGGAGCACCACCTGCATGAGCTCGCCGATCGTCGGGTCCTTGGGGGCGCCGGCCAGATAGCCGGCGGCATGGGCGGCGAACACGAGGCGGTCGTAGGCCCCCGGCTCCGTGTCCTCCGCGGACTCGTGGCACGCCCGCACGATCGTGATCGCGGCGGGGTCGCCCATCCCGACGTCCTCGGCCGCCAGCACCTGCAGGCGCCGCCACATCTCCGCCTCGTGCTCGGCGTCGGTCCGGCACAGCTCGACGGCCGCGGCCACCGCCTCCTCGACCCGCCCGCGCCGGACGTGCTTGTGCAGCGCGGAGCGCACCTGGTCCGACGGCAGCCCGTGGACGGTGGTCCGCGTGGCGAACGGGTCGCCGCTCCAGTGCGGGACCGGGCGGTCCCATTCCTCGCTCATCGGCGCGGTCCCAGCGGGAGCGACCGGACGATGCCCGACACGTTGAGGTCCATGTCGACACCGTCGCGCACCTCGGCGGCCGGCCACCGGGCGACGAGGGCGGCCACCATCTCGGTCACCTCCATACGACCCAGGGCCGCACCCAGGCAGTAGTGGCGACCGGCCCCGAACGCGAGCTGCGACGCGGGCGACTCGCGGTGCAGGTCGAAGGTGTGGGGACGGTCGTAGACGGCGGGGTCGCGGTGGGCGGCGGCGATGCGGATGGTCACGAACTCACCCGCCGCCACGGGCACGTCGCCCACGACCGTGGGCTCGACGGCCGCCTTGATCGTGTGGCGGATCGCCGGCTGGTAGCGCCCGCACTCCTCGACCGCGGCGCCGAGCAGCGACGGGTCGTCGTGGACGGCGGCCCAGGCGTCGGGGTGCTCGGCCAGCGTCAGCAGCGCGAGCGCCGTCGTGTTGGCGGTGTTGTCCACGGACGCGCTGAGCAGCTCCTCGAGCAGGTAGAACGCGTCGCCGTGCTCGATCCCGTCCGAGCGCTCGGCCTCCAGCAGCGCGGTGGCCAGGTCGTCGGCAGGCCGGACGCGGCGCAGCGCGAGCAGCTCCTGGGCGAACTCGGCGACCTCGGCCTTGACCGCCCGGACCGGCTCGACCATCTCGTCGGTGGCGGTGAAGACCGACAGCAGCACCTTGGACATGCGGATGAGCTCGTCCGCGTCGTCGTCCGACGCGCCGACCATCCAGCAGAACAGCCGCGCCGGCACCACGTCGGCCAGGCCCGCCATCACGTCGAAGTCGCCGTCGGCCGCGGCGTCGGGTGCCCGGGCCACCAGCTCGTCGACGAGCTGCCGGGTCCGTTCGCGCAGCAGGCCGATGCGGCGCACGCTGAACCACGGGCTCACCGCACGCCGCAGCCGCTTGTGCACCTCCCCCTCGGCGTCCGTGAGCGAGTGGTCCGGCACCGCCCACAGCGGCTCGATGCCCCGGTCGACCAGCAGGTGGTCGATGCCGGGCACGAGCGCCTGGTCGTGGAAGGCGGCCTCGCTGGCGGCGTAGTCGATCGTCGACCAGCCGATGCGGTCGCGCACCACCGGCGCCGTCTCCCGGAGCGCGTCGAAGAGCGGGTGGGGATCGGCGACGAACTCCGGGGAGAGCGGGTCGAGCACGTCGGTCGCGGACGGGGGAGCCATCGCCGACGATCATCGCCAGCGCTCCGGACCGGCGGAAGCCCCGCACCGTTACGATCCCGTGAACCCGGGTCGGACGACACCGCGGTCGCCGGACCTAGCGTCGGGTCATGCTCATCACCACAGGCTTCGACCTGCCCGGCTACCAGATCACGTCCGTGCAGGGCGAGATCTTCGGCCTGACCGTGCGGGCCCGCAATATCGGCGCCGGGTGCATCGCCGGCTTCCGCTCGATCGGCGGCGGCGAGATCCCAGAGTTCACCAAGCTGCTGGCCCAGAGCCGCAGCGAGGCCATGGCCCGGATGGTGGAGGAGGCCCGACGCCTCGGCAGCACCGCGATCATCGGCATGCGCTTCGACTCGGGCGCCATCGGCCAGTGGAGCGAGATCTGCGCGTACGGCACGGGCGTCACCGTGGAACCGGTCACCGACTACGCCCGCCAGCAGTTCGAGTACGTGCTCGCCACCGGCTCGATGCCCCAGCAGAGCGGCTACTCGACCCGCGTCAGCGAGTGGACGCCGTCCGGCGGGTCGGGCCCGGGAGCTCCGGTCCCCCCGGGGGCGACCG
>JAEXGP010000398.1 GCA_023450775.1 Actinomycetes bacterium
GCGGTGACGGCCCCGCCCCTCGGCCGCTACATGGCCAAGGTCTACGCCCACGACCCCGAGGGCGGTCCCGCCCCGGCGCCCGGCGACCGCGTCTTCCTGCCGGTCGAGCGCCTGACCTACCGCCTGCTCCGCGTGGATCCGAGGCGGGAGCAGCGCTGGAACGTCTACGCCGTCTCGCTCCTGGCGTTCTCGTTCCTCAGCGTGCTGCTGACGTACCTGATCCTGCGCATCCAGGGCTCGTTGCCGGTCAACCCCACCGAGATGCCGGGGGTCGCGGCGTACGGCGCGTTCAACGCCGCGGTCAGCTTCGTGACCAACACCAACTGGCAGTGGTTCTCGAGCGAGCAGACGATCAGCCACCTCACCCAGATGGTCGGCTTCACCGTCCAGAACTTCCTGTCGGCCGCGGCCGGGATGGCGGTCGCCGTCGCGATCGTCCGGGGCATCGCCCGCCGCCAGGGCCGCACGCTCGGCAACTTCTGGGTCGACCTCGTCCGCGGCACGCTGCGGATCCTGCTGCCGATCAGCTTCGTCGCCGCGATCCTCATCGTCGGCCTCGGCGTCACGCAGAACCTGCACGGCGACACGACCGCCACCACCGTCGACCACACGGTCACCGCGACGGTCGTCGGCGACGACGGCAAGGAGCACACCGAGCCGGTCACGACCCAGCAGATCCCCGGCGGCCCGGTCGCCTCGCAGGTCACGATCCGCAACCTGGGCACCAACGGCGGCGGCTTCTACAACACCAACGCCGCGCACCCGTTCGAGAACCCCAACGGGTGGACCAACCTCATCGGCGTCTGGATGCTGCTCCTGATCCCGTTCGCCTTCCCCTTCGCCTTCGGACGGATGGTCGGCCAATCCCGCCAGGGTCTGGTGCTGCTCGGCGTGATGGCGCTGCTGCTGGCGGTGTCGGTGTTCCTCATGAGCGCCATGGAGACCGGTGGCAACCCGGCGGTCGCGGACCTCGGCGTGAGCCAGGCCAGCTCGGCCACGACCGTGGGCGGGAACATGGAGGGCAAGGAGATCCGCTACGGCGCGGCGACCTGCGCGCTCTACGGGTCCGCCGCGACCGGCACCTCGACCGGATCGGTCGACTGCATGCACGACTCGCTCACCCCTGCGGGCGGCGCGGTGCCGATGGTGCTGATGCAGCTCGGCGAGGTCTCGCCCGGCGGCGTCGGCTCCGGACTCATCGGCATCCTGATCAACGCACTGCTCGCCGTGTTCATCGCCGGGCTGATGGTCGGGCGCACCCCCGAATACCTGGGCAAGAAGATCCAGGCCGCCGAGATGAAGCTCGTCGTCCTCTACATCGTCGCCATGCCGGTGGCGGTCCTGGTGTTCGCCGCCATCAGCGTGGTGCTCCCCTCGGCGCTCACCTCGCTGGCGAACCCCGGCCCGCACGGCCTGTCCGAGGTGCTCTACAGCTTCGCCTCGGCCGGCAACAACAACGGCTCGGCGTTCGCCGGCATGAGCACGGGCACCGACTGGTACACGGTCACCCAGGGCGTGGCGATGCTGATCGGCCGGTTCCTGCTGATCATCCCCGCCCTCGCCATCGGCGGCTCGCTCGTCCGCAAGAACAAGGTGCCGGTCACGGTCGGCACGTTCCCCACGGACTCCCCGCTGTTCTTCGGCCTCCTGACCGGCGTGATCGTCATCGTCGCCGGCCTCACGTTCTTCCCCGCCCTGGCGCTCGGCCCGATCGTCGAACAGCTCGGCCTGTCGTGACCACGCCGCACCCCACCCCCTGCGCCCCGATCCCTCGGAGGACCACATGACGCTCACCGAGGACGCCCCCGTCCCCGCCCCCCGACCCGCCGACGCCGACGAGCCCATGCCCCCCAAGCGATCGGTGTTCGACACCGCGATCCTGGGCCCGGCCGTCGTCGACAGCTTCAAGAAGCTCAACCCCAGGGCGATGGCCCGGAACCCGGTCATGTTCATCGTCGAGGTCGGCGCCGTGCTGACCACCGTCCTGTGCGTGACCGACTGGGCCGACAGCAGCGGGCAGCAGAACGTGTTCGCCCTGCTCGTCGCGCTGTGGCTCTGGGCGACGGTCCTGTTCGCGAACTTCGCCGAGGCCATGGCCGAGGGCCGCGGCAAGGCGCAGGCCGCCACGCTCCGCCGCACCCGGGCCGAGACCACGGCGAGGGTCCGACTGGCCGACGGCACGATCGCCGAGCGCCCGTCGACCGAGCTGCAGGTGGGCGACGAGTGCGTGGTCACCGCGGGCGAGGTCATCCCCGGCGACGGCGACGTGGTCGAGGGCATCGCGACCGTCGACGAGTCGGCCATCACCGGCGAGTCCGCCCCCGTGATCCGTGAGTCGGGCGGCGACCGCTCGGCCGTCACCGGCGGCACCCGCGTGCTGTCGGACGAGATCGTGGTGCGCATCACGGCCAAGCCGGGCGAGACCTTCCTGGACCGGATGATCGCCCTGGTCGAGGGCGCCGATCGCCAGAAGACGCCCAACGAGATCGCGCTGTCGATCCTGCTGGCCGGTCTGACGATCATCTTCCTGCTCGCCGTGGTGACGCTGCAGCCGTTCGCCATCTACAGCGGCGCTCGCCAGAGCATCGTCGTGCTCACCGCACTCCTCGTCTGCCTGATCCCCACGACGATCGGCGGGCTGCTGTCGGCCATCGGCATCGCCGGCATGGACCGGCTGGTGCAGCGCAACGTGCTCGCCATGTCGGGCCGGGCGGTCGAGGCGGCCGGCGACGTCAGCACCCTGCTGCTCGACAAGACCGGCACGATCACCTTCGGGTCCCGCCAGGCCGCCGAGTTCCTGCCGGTCCACGGCGTGACCGAGCAGGAGGTGGCCGAGGCCGCGCTGGCCTCGTCGCTCGCGGACGAGACGCCGGAGGGGCGTTCGATCGTCGACCTGGCGATCCGCGGGTTCGGCCTCACGCCTCCCGACCCCACCGGCGCCGAGCTCGTCCCCTTCACCGCCCAGACCCGCATGTCGGGCATGGACTTCCCCTCGGCCGGCCCCGGCCAGCCCGGCCGCATCGTCCGCAAGGGAGCGGGCGATGCGGTGCGGCGCTGGGTCGAGGCCGAGGGCGGTCAGCCACCGCTCGAGCTCGGCCCGATCGTCGAGAGCGTGTCGTCCGAGGGCGCCACGCCGCTGGTGGTCGTCGACCGCGTCGGCGACCGGCCGCCACGGGTGCTCGGCGTCATCCGGCTGAAGGACACGGTGAAGCCGGGCATGCGCGAGCGCTTCGACGAGCTGCGGGCCATGGGCATCCGCACGGTGATGATCACGGGCGACAACCCGCTCACCGCGGCGGCGATCGCCGAGGAGGCCGGCGTGGACGGCTTCCTGGCCGAGGCCACGCCCGAGGACAAGATGGCCCTCATCAAGGCCGAGCAGGCCGGCGGGAACCTGGTCGCCATGACCGGCGACGGCACGAACGACGCGCCGGCGCTCGCGCAGGCCGACGTGGGCGTGGCCATGAACACCGGGACCCAGGCCGCCAAGGAGGCCGGGAACATGGTCGACCTGGACTCGGACCCGACCAAGCTCATCGAGGTCGTGGAGATCGGCAAGCAGCTCCTCATCACCCGGGGCGCGCTGACCACGTTCTCCATCTCCAACGACGTGGCGAAGTACTTCGCCATCATCCCGGCCATGTTCGCCGGCGTGTTCCCGGCGCTCGACCGGCTCAACGTCATGGGTCTGAGCTCACCCCGCTCGGCGATCCTCTCGGCCGTCATCTTCAACGCCCTGATCATCGTGGCGCTCGTGCCGCTCGCCCTCCGGGGCGTGCGGTTCCGCGCCGAGGCCGCTTCCGCGGTCCTGCGGCGCAACCTCCTGATCTACGGGGTCGGTGGCCTCATCACCCCGTTCGTCTTCATCAAGCTCATCGACGTCGTCCTCACGGCCCTGGGGGTCAAGTGATGGTCCAGCAGTTCCGCTCCTTCCTCCGCCAGTGCGCCCCCGCGTTCGTCGTGCTCCTGGCGTCCACCGTCGTGTGCGGCCTGGCCTACCCGCTGCTCGTCACCGGCGTGGCCGAGGCGGCGTTCCACGACAAGGCCGAGGGCTCGCTCGTGAAGGACGGCGACACGGTGATCGGCTCGTCGCTCCTGGGCCAGGGCTTCAGCGCCCCCGAGTACTTCCATCCCCGACCGTCCGCGGCCGGCGCCGGCTACGACGGCGCGGCGTCCAGCGGCTCGAACCTGGGCCCGACGAACCCCGACTACCTGGCGACCGTCGCCGATCGGGTCGCGGCGTACCGGGAGGAGAACGGGCTGTCGCCGGAGGTGCAGGTCCCGGCCGACGCGGTCCAGGCCTCCGGTTCCGGCCTGGACCCCCAGATCTCCATCGAGAACGCCCGACTGCAGGCGCCACGGGTGGCGGCCGAGCGCGGCATGGACCTGACCGACGTGCTCGACCTGGTCGACGCGCACACCGACCAGCGACCGCTCGGCATCCTCGGCGACCCCGGGGTGAACGTGCTGGAGCTCAACCTGGCGCTCGATCGGGCAGGCTGACGGGGTGGACGGTTCGCCGACGACGGCACGGGGCGCGCTCAGGGTGTACCTGGGCGCGGCGCCCGGCGTCGGCAAGACCTACGCGATGCTCGACGAGGGCCGGCGCCGTCAGGCCCGTGGCACGGACGTGGTCGTCGGGCTGGTCGAGACCCACGGCCGCGCCAACACCGCGGCGCTGCTCGACGGCCTGGAGCTGCTCCCTCGGCGTCACCTGACCCACCGTGGCGCCACGATCGAGGAGCTCGACGTGGACGCGGTGCTCGAGCGCCGTCCCGAGGTCGTCCTGGTGGACGAGCTCGCGCACACCAATGCACCCGGCTCGCGGCACCACAAGCGGTGGGAGGACATCGACGAGCTGCTCGCCGCCGGCATCGACGTGGTGTCGACCGTGAACATCCAGCACCTGGAGTCGGTCAACGACGTGGTCGAGCGCATCACCGGCGTGCGCCAGCAGGAGACCGTGCCCGATGCCTGGGTGCGCGCCGCCGAGCAGGTGCAGCTGGTCGACATGACGCCCGAGGCGCTGCGGCGGCGCATGGCGCACGGCAACGTGTACCCGGCGGATCGCATCGACGCCGCGCTCGGCAACTACTTCCGGGTCGGCAACCTGGGCGCGCTGCGCGAGCTGGCGCTCCTGTGGGTGGCCGACCGCGTCGAGGACGAGCTGCACACCTACCTGGAGTCCCACGGGATCACCGGCTCGTGGGAGACGCGGGAGCGGGTGCTCGTGGCGATCACGGGCGCGCCCGATGGCGACGGTGTGATCCGCCGCGCCGCCCGCCTGGCCCGCCGCAACCAGGGCGAGCTGATCGGTGTGCACATCAGCCCGTCCGACGGACTGGTCGACCGTCGGGGCCCGGACCTGGACCGGCACCGGCAGCTGCTCGAGGAGCTGGGCGGCACCTTCCGGGAGGTGGTCGGCGACGACGTGGCCGAGACCCTCGTGGCGGTCGCCCGCAGCGAGCGCGTCACCCAGATCGTCGTCGGCGCCAGCCGCCGGTCCCGCCGTCAGGAGCTGACGCGCGGCTCGGTGGTCAACGACCTGCTGCGACTGGCCCGCGACCTGGACGTCCACGTGATCTCGGCGCCCGAGTCCACGA